>JAEWJQ010000077.1 GCA_023386515.1 Pseudomonadota bacterium
AGCCGGCTACGCCGGCGATAGGGCGAGGGCGGGTGCGGAATGTCCGAAACCGAAGACCCGCCGCCGTGCGACGGTCGGGCCTTTCCAGACTTCGCATCCGTGCGACTTTCGAGACCTTCCGGACTCCGCACCGGGGCGACTTTCGAGACCTTCCGGCCTTCGCACCACTGCGACTTTCGAGACGTTCCAGGCCCGCTCGGCCGCGACCTTTGCAAGCCTTCCGCGGCTCAATCCATCCAGTCGCGCCGGATCGTCCGCACCGCACCGAACATCAGCGCCGCCGCGATCAGGTAGAAACCCAGCGCGTAGAAGGTCGCATAGCGCAGCGCATTCGCCCCATGCACCGCGGTCATCGCGTCCGACAGCCGCCCCATCACCAGCGATCCGAGCCCCAGCCCGATCAGATTGTTGATGAACAGGAAGCTCGCCGAGGCGGTGGCCCGCATCGGTGCCGGGACGAGGTGCTGAACCGCCGTGGTCACCGGCCCCAGCCACAGGATGTTGAGCCCGTTGGGGATCAGGAACAGGAACCAGGCGAGCACCGGCGAAGGACTCATCAGCGCGGCGCCGAACAGCGGCACGGTGATCAGCCAGGCGATCGCCGGCAGCCGGGCATAATTGCCCCGGTCGCGACCGCCCAGCCGGTCGGCCAGCCAGCCGCCGCCGAATACGCCGATCGTGCCGCCGACCAGCATCATCGATCCGACGAATTGCGACGTGCCGACCAGGCTGAAGCCGAAGCTGCGGATCAGCACCGACGGCACCCAGAAGGCGAGGCCGTAGCCGCACAGCGAGCTCGACGCCGCGGCAAAGGCCATCAGCCAGAAGCTCGGCTTGGCGGCGAGGATGCGGAACACCGCGCCGACCCGCACCGGCCCGAGCATCGCCGCGGCGGCGCGCGGCGGCTCCTTGACGACAAGGCGGAAGATCGGCGCGAGCACGACTCCGGCCAGCCCGACGACGATGAACGCCCAGCGCCAGTCGACCAGGCTGGCGATCAGTCCGCCGAGCAGCGCGCCGCCGGCCAGCCCGATCGGTATGCCGAGCGAATAGATGGCCAGCGCCCTGGCGCGCTTTTCCGGCGGAAAATAGTCGGCGATCATCGCATAGGATGGCGCCACCCCGCCCGCCTCGCCGACGCCGACGCCGAGGCGGAAGGCGAACAGCTGCCAGAAACCGGTGGCGATCCCGCACAGGGCGGTGAAGCCGCTCCACACGGCCAGGCTGACCGTGATCACCCAGCTGCGGCTGGTGCGGTCGGCGACCAGTGCCAGTGGGATGGCCAATGTCGAATAGAGCAGGGCAAAGGCGATGCCGCCGAGCGCGCCGAGCTGCGTGTCCGACAGCTTCAGGTCCGCCTTGATCGGCTGAGCCAGGATGCCGAGGATCTGCCGGTCGAGGAAATTGAACGTATAGACCAGCAACAGCATCGCCAGCACCAGCGCCGGATAACGGGATCGGGTCGTGCTGGTCATCGCGGGTCTCCTGCCTCCCCCGCCCATCCGATGCGGGCGGGGTGAGGACGACAAGTCAGCCGGACTTGCCGCCCCCCGTCAAATCAAAACCGCGCGGTGAACGTGCCGAACACCTGCCGCGGAGCGCCGTAGAAGGCGGTGGCGATGCCCTCCTTGCCCAGCGTCGGCACGTAGCCGGTGCCGTTGGTGATCGGCTGGTTGGCGGCGTTGAGCGGCGTGCCCGCGATGTCGGTCTTGATATATTGATAGCCGCTGGTCTTGTAGCGCTTGTCGGTCAGGTTGCGGCCGTAGACGCCGATCGAATAACGCCGCCCCTCGCCGAAGGCATAGGTGAGGCCGGCATCCCACAAGGTATAGCCCGGCTGGTCGAGGAACGGGCTCGCCGTCTCGAATTGGTGGGTCAGGCTGCGATAGGAGACGGTGGTATTGGCGGTGACCAGCCCCGGCCCGACCGGCAGCGCCGCGGTGGCGGTGCCCGATGCGGTCCAGTCCGGCGTGTTCTGGAAGACGCGGACATTGGCGACGTCCACCCCGGTCGGGCCGATGAAGCGACGATATCTGGCGTCGATATAGCCCATCGTCCCGGCGAGGCTGAACGAGGATCCGACGCCGGCGAAATCGCGAGCGAGGATCGCGTTGGTCTCCAGCTCGATACCCTTGATCCGCGCCTTGGCGGCGTTGGTGGTGATGCCGCAGAAGATCGTCGTGCCGTTCGGTCCGGGGCAACCCACCGATCCCGGCACCTGCACGTCGGTATAGTCCGAATAGAAACCGTCGAGCGCCCAGGTCAGTCGCTTGTCGAAGGCCGCGCCCTTCCAGCCGATCTCGTAGCTGGTCACCGATTCGGGTCGGAATAGCAGGAAATTGTAGACGTCCTGATAGGTCTGGGCGCCGCCCGGGCCGGTGCGCGGCGCCGTCGCCGCCGAGCCGCGCGGATCGAAGCCGCCGCCCTTGAAGCCTTCCGAATAGGAGGCGTAGAGCAAATGGTCCTCGCTCGGCTTGAAGCTCAGCGAGGCGCGCGGGGTGAAGCGCTTGAAGTTCGCCTTGCCGCGGAAATTGGTCGCGGTGGCGCCGAACGGCACCGGCGTGCCGCCGAACTCCGGCGTCAGGCCGATGTAATTGGCCTTGAACACGAACGACTGGCGTTCGTCCCAGGTGTAGCGGCCGCCGAGCGACAGGCTGAACTGCGGCGCGAAATCGAAGGTGAAATCGCCGTACACCGACGAGGTCTCCGTTCGCACGTCACCGGCGGTATAAGCGTCGAGACCGGGCAGGGTGGTCGACAGCAGCACACCGAAGCCCGTCGTCGCCTTGGCGCCAAGGTAATAATAGCCGACCAGGCCGTTCAGCTTGTCGGAACTGTAGAGCAGCTGGAATTCCTGGCTGGTCTGCTTGTTGCGATAGACCGCCGGCACGTCGACGTCGACCGCCGGCAAGGCATCGAAGTCGATCGGGGTGAAGGATGTGTCCTCGCGATAGGCACTGATGCTGCGCAGTGTCAGCGCATTGGTCAGCTTGGCGTTGACCGTCATCGACAGGCCGCCCGCCTCGATGTTCTGGCGCGGGATGTTCAGCCCGGCCTGCGTGTCGAAGACGTTGGCGAGCACCGGCGCGCCGCTGGCGAGGCCGGGGATCAGGCGGTGGCCGTTGCGCGGATTGCTGGTGTCGTGGGTATAGTCGCCGGTGATCCGCACGAACAATCGCGTGTCCGGGCTCTCGAACTCGACGGTGCCGCGCGCGGCCCAGATG
>JAEWJQ010000094.1 GCA_023386515.1 Pseudomonadota bacterium
CGTTGGTCGTCGACGGCGGGGTGACGATCTGATGGCGCGCTTCGAGGGCAAGTCGGTGATCGTCACCGGCGCCGGTTCCGGCATCGGCCGCGCCGCCGCCCGGCTGTTCGCCGCCGAGGGCGCGCGCGTTGTCGTCGCCGACCTCAGCGACGGGGCAGACGAGACGGCGGCGCTGATCGCCGACGCCGGCGGCTCGGCGCTCGCATTCCGAGGCGACGCTGGCGCGGAGGCCGACGTCGAGCGCGTAGTGGCGCTCGCCTGCGATCGGTTCGGCGGACTTGATGTGATGGTCGCCAATGCCGGCATCTCCGGCGGCCTCGCCAATCTGTTCGACACCGACGTGGCGCTGATCGGCGAGGTACTGCGGGTCAATCTGATCGGCCCCTTCCTCGCGGTGAAGCATGCCGCGCCGCGTATCGCCGAACGGGGCGGTGGCGCGATCGTGCTGACCGCCAGCGTCGCCGGCTTGCGCTCCGGCGCCGGTTCGCCAGCCTATTCAGCCTCCAAGGCAGGCGTCATCAACCTGGCGCAGGTCGCGGCGCAACAGCTGTCGGGCAGCAACGTCCGGGTCAACGCCGTCTGCCCCGGCCTCACCGAGACCGGCATGACACAGCCGACCTTCGACTATGCGCGCGAGGCGGGAAAGGCGGATCGGCTCGGCCGGCTCAACCCCCTGCGGCGCGGCGCCCGGCCGGAGGAGCTGGCGGAGGCGATCGCCTTCCTCGCCTCCGACGCGGCGAGCTACGTCAACGGTCACGCGCTCGTCGTCGACGGCGGCCTGTCGTCGAGCCACCCCGTCACCCGCCAGGATTACGGCAAGACCGCCGTCTGACTTGCCGCCGTCACGAGAGCGGATCAGGATGGCCAGATGATGGCCCTTGCCACCTCCGCTTTCGCCCTGGCCGCCGCGCAGGTGCCGCCACCCCCGCTCATAGCCGTCGATCCACCGCAGCAATATCTGGTCCGCTGGACCCGCAGCCCCGTGCTCTGCGTGGGGGCGGACGGCAGCATGAGGACGGCGGCGGTGACGCAGCCGGTCGATCCCGGCCGCACCCTGAGCTGGGTGGGCAGCACCGGCCTTCAGCGTACACTGACGCTCACGTTCCGCATCGATGACGAGGGCCGTCCGCTGTCGATCCGTCGCGAGGGCACCGGCTATGTCGCCGATGCGCAGGACGTCATGCCCGCCTTCGCGGCGTCGCGCTTCGCAGCGGGCGAGGCGCGGGAACGCTGCACGGTAACATTCACCGATAGCCGCAGCGCCCTGTCGGCGGCGCCGGTCGACGACGTCCGCGCCTATTCGGTCTTCCCCAGCGCCACGCCAAGCGATGCGGTCTGGCGCCGCATTCGGCCGGCGGGTGCGACCTGCTACGACCCGACGCCCGGCGTGCTGCTGCGCGCCTATCCGGATTTCACCAAATTGCCGGAGCAGCGCGGCGCGCTCGCCTGGTCGATGGTCGGCTTCGACATCGACCGCAACGGCAAGCCGGTTGCGATCCGCACCGTGACGGGCAGCAGTCAGCCAGCGCTCGACGTGGCGGCGCGACAGGCAGTGCGGCACAGCCGGTTCGTCCCCGGCGCACGGACTGGCTGCCTATTCCCCTATTTCAAGGCACCGGCGACGCTCCCGGCGCCGATCCCGCCGGAAGAAGAGGCGGTCCGCCCGGCGGGTGCGACCTGCCCATCCAACCACGGTTGGGTACGCGCACCGCAACTCTCCTATCCGGGTGCCTATCGGCGGCGCAGCATCGAGGGCTGGGCGATGATCGCCTATGACGTCGCCCCCTGGGGCGAGACGGGCAACGTCCGTGTGCTCTCGGCCGAGCCGACGGCGGAGTTCGGCGATGCCGCGGTGGCGATGATCCGCAACGCGTCGCTGCCGCCGTCGCGGACCGGCTATCTCGGCTGCGTCGACCGCGTCCGCTATGTCATGTCCAAGCCGGGCGCACCGGATCGTGCAGAGCCGACGCCACTGCCCCCGCCAGACTGAGCGGCCTCAATCGCGGACGCGTTGCCGCATTAGCCCTTCCTGCGCGACGCTTGCCACCAGTCGGCCGTCGCGGGTGAAGATGCTGCCGCGGTTCATGCCGCGCGCATGGCCGGCCCACGGGCTATCGGTGGTGTAGAGCAGCCAGTCGTCGGCGCGGAACGGCTCGTGCAGCCATAGCGCGTGGTCGAGGCTGGCGCATTGCATCTCCGGCATCAGCCAGTTGACGCCGTGCGGCATCATCGCCGTCGCCATCAGCGCCATGTCGGAGGCATAGGCGAGGGCGGCGCGGTGCAGCTGCGGATCGTCGCCGATCGACGCGGCGACGCGAAACCAGGCGGCGTTGGTCGGTTCGCGCTTGACCGGCTGGAACCAGCTGCGTGGATAGAGCGGCCGCATCTCGATCGCATTCTGCCGCCGCAGGAAGAAGGCGCGGATCTTCTCGGGCACCTGATCGGCCACCGCCAGGCGCAGCTCACGCTCGGACTTCAGCTCCTCCGGGGGCGGCACGTCTGGCATGGCGTTCTGATGGTGGAAGCCGTCCTCCGGCGATTGGAACGAGGCGGCGAGATTGAGGATCGGCTGGCCCTTTTGCAGGGCGACGACCCGCCGGGTCGCGAAGCTGCGCCCCTCGAAGTCGCGGATCACGCGGAAGATGATCGGGAAATCCTCGTCACCCGGCCGCATGAAATAAGCGTGGAGCGAATGCGCCTCCTTGCCGACCACCGACCGTTGCGCCGCCTGCAGCGCCTGCGCGATCACCTGGCCACCGAACACCCGGCCGCGCCCGCCCGGCTGGCGCGCGCCGCGGTACAGGTCGGTGTCGATCTCCTCGACATCGAGCAGCGTCACCAGCATCGCCGCCAATTCCTCCGGCGACTTCTGAGGTGGGAGGGCCGTTTCGTCCATCAATATCCCGCATTCCTCGCCAATCGGTCGGCGTGGAAGCCGACGTCGCCGAACATCTCCGCGAGCACCCGCGCCCGCTTCATGTAGAAGCCGACGTCATACTCGTCCGTCATGCCGATGCCACCATGCATCTGAATGGCCTCCTGCACCGACAGCGTCGTCGCAAGGCCGGTCATCGCCTTGGCCACCGACACCGCCTCGTCGGCGCGATCGCTGTCCGCGTCGAGCAGTTGCTGCGCCTTGAGCACCGCGGCGCGCGCCACCTCCATCCCGCTGTACAGATGCGCGGCGCGATGTTGTAGCGCCTGAAAGCTGCCGATCGTGGTGCCGAACTGCTTGCGCTCCTTGAGGTAGGTGACGGTCATGTCCATCGCGCCGCCGCCGACGCCGACCAGTTCCGCCGCCGCGCCGGTCCGGCCGGCGCGGAGCAGGCGGCCGAGCGGATCGCGTCCGGCGTCGACCTCCCCGATCACCGCATCGGCATCGACCTCGACGCCCTCGAAGGTCATGCGTGCGGCAAGGCTGGCATCGGCGAGCCGCTCCGGCGTCGCGGTCAGCCCCGCCGCGTCGCGCGGCACCGCGAATAGCGTGACGCCGTCCTGGTCGTCAGCGCCGCCGGCGGTGCGTGCGGCGACGATCAGCAGGTCGGCGACATGACCGTGGCTGACGAACTGCTTCGCGCCAGTCAGGCGGAAGCCGTTGCCGGCGCGCTCGGCGGTCATCGCGATCCGGTCGCGGTGCTTCGGGCCCTCGTCGATCGCCAGCGCCGCGATCGCGTCGCCGGCGGCGATCCGCGGCAGCCATTCGCCCGCCTGGGCGCTGCCCTGCAACGCCGCCACCGCCGCCCCGGCGGTCGACAGGAAGGGCGATGGGGACAGATTGCGGCCGAT
>JAEWJQ010000142.1 GCA_023386515.1 Pseudomonadota bacterium
CGAGACGACAATCGATGGCGACGGCGGCCGGGTCCGGATCGGCGACGGGAGTTGGCCCGCGCGCGGTGCCGCTGCCGTCGCAGGTGAACGGCTGCGGGTCGCCAGGGTGGACGGCGGCGTGGTGATCGTGGAGCGGATCGCCGACTGATTGAGGCGGCCGGGCCGATTGTCGCTGCCAAGCCGTGATTGCGTTGCTATAACGAACCGGTGAGCGACAGCATTCCCTTCGACGTGCCGATCGGCGTCGATCCCGCCGACATCGACTTCATGGGTCACGTCAACAACGCCAGCTACCTGAAATGGGTGCAGGAGGCGGTGGTCAGCCATTGGCAGAAGCTCGCCCCTGCGGATGCGGTGGCGACCCATCTGTGGGTCGCGCTCAAGCATGAGATCACCTATCGCAAGCCGACTTTCCTGGGGGACGATGTCATCGCGACGGTGCTCCTCGAAAAGGTTCAGGGCGCGCGGGCCTTCTACGAGACGGTGATCCGCCGCGGCGAGGACGTGCTCGCCGAAGTCAAGTCGAGCTGGTGCTGTCTCGACGCGGAGACGCTGCGGCCCGCACGCCTCGCTCGCGAGGTGATCGACCGCTTCTTCACCAATCCCGACACGGCCGCGGCCGGCTGACCGTCACCCCGGCTCGACGCGCCGGCGTGACGATCAGCGGCGGGCTTCAGGCGGCTGCGGTCGTCCGCGGTGCCGCCTGGCGCACGCCGTCGTCGACATGTTCCGCAAACTGGGCGAAATTCTCGACGAACAGGTCGACCAGCTTGGCGGCGGCCGCGTCATAGGCCGCCTTGTCGGACCAGGTGCCGCGTGGGTCGAGGATCGCCGCGTCGACGCCGGGCACAGCGACCGGCACCTTGAAGCCGAAGTTCGGATCGGTGCGGAACTCGGCGTCCTTCAGCGAGCCGTCGAGGGCGGCGTTGAGCAGCGCCCGCGTCGCCTTGATCGGCATGCGGTGGCCGACGCCATATTGGCCGCCGGTCCAGCCGGTGTTGACCAGCCAGCAATCGACCCCGCCCTTGGCGATCCGCTCCTTCAGCAGGTTGCCGTAGACCGACGGGTGCCGCGGCATGAACGGCGCGCCGAAACAGGTCGAGAAGGTCGCATCCGGCTCGGTGACGCCGATCTCCGTGCCGGCGACGCGCGCCGTATAACCCGACAGGAAATGGTACATCGCCTGGTCGGGCGTCAGCTTGGCGATCGGCGGCAGGATGCCATAGGCGTCCGCGGTCAGCATCACGATGTTCCTGGGCACGCCGCCCATATTCTCGTCCGACGCATTGGGGATGAAGTCGATCGGATAGGCGCCGCGGCTGTTCTCCGCGAGGCTGTTGTCGTCGAGGTCGAGCTGGCGCGTGACCGGATCCATCACCACGTTCTCAAGTACGGTGCCGAACCGCTTGGTGGTCGCGAAGATCTCAGGCTCCGCCTCCGGCGACAGCCGGATCATCTTGGCGTAGCAGCCGCCCTCGAAGTTGAAGACCGCAGTGTCCGACCAGCCATGCTCGTCGTCGCCGATCAGCGTCCGCTGCGGATCGGCCGACAGCGTGGTCTTGCCGGTACCGGACAGGCCGAAGAACACGGCGGTGGAGCCGTCCGCGCCCATATTGGCCGAACAGTGCATCGGCATCACGCCGCTGGTCGGCAGCAGATAGTTCAGGATCCCGAACACCGACTTCTTCATCTCGCCGGCGTAGCGGGTGCCGCCGATCAGGATCAGCTTTTCGGAAAAATTGACGGCGATCACCGTTTCGCTGCGGCAGCCATGGCGAGCCGGATCGGCGCGGAAGCTCGGCAGGTCGATGATCGTGTACTCGGGCTCGAAGCCCTTCAGTTCATGCTCCTCCGGGCGAACCAGCATCGTCCGGATGAACAGATTGTGCCAGGCGAGTTCGTTGATCACCCGGACGCGGACGCGGTGTTCCGGCTGCGAACCGCCGTAGAGGTCCTGAACGAACAGATTTTCCTTGTCACGCAGCGCGGTGAGGAAGTCGGCCTTGAGCGCGGCGAAGGCCTCGGGCGCCATCGCCTTGTTGGTCTTGCCCCACCAGACGGTCGACTCGGTCTCGGCATCGCGGACAATGAATTTGTCCTGCGCGGACCGGCCGGTATGCGCGCCGGTCTCGACGACCAGCGGTCCGTCGGCGCTCAGCTTGCCCTCGTTACGGGCGACCGCGGCCTCGACCAGCCGCGCGGTGACCATGTTCCAATGGAGATCGGCCCGGGTCTCGATCCCTTGACGATCAAGGTCGGCATGCGGAATACGCTCGTTCACAGACACAGATCCTCCCACAACAAAGCCGCCAACGCGCGCGTCCTGGGGAGGTAAAGTACCCGCGCCGGCTATGCCTTTGGATTAGGCGGCAAATGCGATGCCGTCAAACCCATGGCTGCCGTAACGTCATACGCGATGCGGTTGAGCCGGACCACGCTTTGCCCTACCGCTGGCGATCATGAGCGGCAGGGCCCCCTTGGCATGACGGCGACGATCGCGCTGGTCGATGATGACCGCAACATTCTGACCTCGGTTTCGATCGCGTTGCAGGCGGAGGGGTTCCTGACGCGCGTCTATTCGGACGGCGAGACGGCACTGAAGGCGCTGACCGACAATCCGCCCGATCTGGCGATCTTCGACATCAAGATGCCGCGGATGGACGGGCTGGAGCTGTTGCGCCGATTGCGGGAGCGCAGTCAGATCCCAGTCATCTTTCTGACCAGCAAGGACGACGAGCTGGACGAGGCGCTGGGTCTGGCAATGGGCGCGGACGACTATATTGCCAAGCCGTTCAGCCAGCGCCTGCTGATTGCCCGGATCCGCGCGATCCTGCGGCGCACGGATGCCGTCACGACCCCCGCCGGGCAGGAACCGGCAGGCGCCGCGGCGCCGCTGGAACGCGGTCGGCTGTCGATGGACCCCGCCCGCCACCGTACCACCTGGGGCGGCGAGCCGGTCACCCTGACCGTGACCGAATTCCTGATCCTCGAGACGCTGGCGCAGCGCCCGGGGATCGTCAAAACGCGCAACCAGCTGATGGACGCGGCCTATCACGACGACATCTATGTCGACGACCGCACGATCGACAGTCACATCAAGCGCCTGCGCCGCAAGTTCCGCGGCGTCGATCCGGAATTCGACGCAATCGAGACCTTATATGGCGCCGGATACCGATTCTCCGAAGAGTGAGGGCGGCGAAGGCCGCGATCTGGCGCTTCGCTGGTCGGGGGACATTTCGCTCACCCGGCGCATCCTGGCGGTCAACATTCTGGCGCTGCTGCTCCTTGCGGGCGGCTTCTTCTACCTCGATTCCTATCGCAGCCGCATCGTCGACAGTCGCGTCGCGCAGGCGAGCCGCGAGGCGCAGCTGATCGCCGAAGCGCTGGCGATGGTCGAGCCGGCGC
>JAEWJQ010000246.1 GCA_023386515.1 Pseudomonadota bacterium
CCCCCCCCCCCCCCCCCCCCCCCCCCCCCCCCCGCTTCTCCGCTTCGGCAGCCGCGCCGCGCGTATTGTCGGCTGGCCCGTATCTGCCTGTCCAACACCAGCTGAACCCCGACAAACCGCGGCATCAAGCGCAAGGTGCGCGGAAGTCGATGGGGCGGATCGCTGCACCAGCGCCTGGCCCCTTACAGGCCTGATGTCATAGGCCTCCCCGAACACGATCCGTATTGCGACTTCCCTTCTTTAACGTTACCGCTATCATCAGGAGCTCAACTGGGGGTGGCGGGGAAGGATCATGGGGCGATACCATTTGCTTGGCCACGCCGGCGCAATTCCTATGGCCGGCCCCCGGTGATCGTCTCCGTGTCGTCCACTTCGCGCGCAGAACGCTTCGTAGCCGTTTCGTCCACTCGATGCGCGCTGGGCTGGTTGTGCGGCGCGCTCGCGATATTGCCCGCGCCCACCAGCGCACAATTGTACAAGGACGCCGGCGCGCCAGTGGACGTGCGCGCCAAGGATCTCGTGTCGCGGATGACCTTGGACGAGAAGGCGCGGCAGATGCAGAATGCCGCACCTGCGATACCGCGTCTCGATCTGCCCGCCTACGACTGGTGGAACGAGGGCCTGCACGGATCGGCGCGATCGGGCGAGGCGACGGTATTCCCGCAGGCGATCGGCATGGCAGCGACGTGGGACAAGGCGCTGCTGGAGGCCGAGGGCCATGTCATCGGCGTCGAGGCGCGCCCCAAATACAATCAGGCGCAGCGCGACGGCAACGTCGACCGATATTTCGGGCTGACGATCTGGTCCCCCAACATCAACATCTTCCGCGATCCGCGCTGGGGTCGCGGGCAGGAAACACTGGGCGAGGATCCGTATCTCACCGGCGTGCTGGGTAGCCAATTCATCCGCGGCCTGCAGGGCGACGACCCGCGCTATCTGCTCACCGTCGCGACCCCCAAGCATTTCGCGGTGCACAGCGGGCCGGAACCGTTGCGGCACCAGTTCAACGTCGACGTCGCGCCCCGCGATCTGGCCGAAACCTATCTGCCGGCATTCCGGCGAGCAATCGTCGAGGGCAAAGCCTATTCGGTGATGTGCGCCTACAATGCCATCGACGGATCACCGGCATGTGGCAACACCATGCTGCTGAAGGATTATCTGCGCGGCGCCTGGAATTTCTCCGGGTTCGTCACGTCCGACTGCGGCGCGATCGACGATTTCGTCCACGGCCATCGCACGGCGAAATCCTACGAACAGGCTGCCGCCGTGTCGATCAAGGCGGGCACCGATACCGGCTGCAACTTCAAGGACGAATATCTGGCGATCCCCGATGCGGTCCGTCACGGACAACTGTCCGAGCAGGACGTCGACAAGGCCGTCGTGCGGCTCATGACCGCCCGCATCCGGCTCGGCATGCTCGATCCCGCCTCCAGCGTCCCCTATGCGTCGATCCCCATTTCGGAAAATCACAGCCCTGCCCATCGCGACCTGGCGCTTCGCGCGGCGCGCGAATCGATCGTGCTGCTCAAGAACGATGGCGTGCTGCCAATTGCGGCGACGGCCAGACGTATCCTCGTCGTCGGCCCGGCGGCCGCCAGCCGCGAAGCGCTGAACGGCAATTACAAGGGCACGGCGGTCGATCAGCCGCTGCCGATCGACGGGATCGAGACGGCATTGGGTAAGGATCGCGTCTCCTTCGCGCAAGGATCGCCCTTCGCGGCACAGGTCGCGCTGACCGTGCCACGCACCGTATTTGGCCCCAAGGGCGTCATCGCGCGCTTCTGGAACGGCACCGGCTTTGCCGGGCCGGTCGTGGCAACGCGGGTGGACAAAGAGATCGACAACGACTGGAACGGCATCGCGCCTGCGCCCGGCGTCGATCCCGGTGCGTTTTCGGTCGAATATTCGGGCACGCTGACCGTCCCGGCCAGCGGTGACTATGTCTTCGAGATCGGCGATCGCCGGTGCGACTGGTCCGGCGACCAGCAAAGCTACGTGCTAAGCATCGAGGGCCAGGAAGACGTGCGTACCACGTCGCGATGCTCCGCTGGCGTGCCACTCAAGACGCCAGCGATCCACTTGGAAGCGGGCAAGCCGCGCGCCTTCCGCCTCGCCTTCACCCACCATTCGCCGCGCCTCGGCGCCGGCCTCACGCTGACTTGGAAACCCCCCGCCGATGCGTTGCGGCAGGAGGCTTTGCGCGCGGCGGATCAAGCCGACCTGATCATCGCGCTGGTCGGCTTGACTGCCGGACTGGAGGGCGAGGAGATGCCTGTCGACATCCCTGGCTTCAAGGGCGGCGACCGGACCAGCATCGCCCTGCCCGCCGTGCAGCAACGGCTGCTCGACGCGCTGATCGCCACCGGCAAGCCGGTCGCGATCGTCGGGGTGACCGGATCGGCAATCGCCTATGGCGAGGCGGGCGACAGGGCCAAAGCGATGCTGCAGGCCTGGTATGGTGGCGAGGCCGGCGGTCGCGCGATCGGGGAGATACTCGCCGGTACCGTCAATCCATCCGGACGCCTGCCCGTCACCTTCTACCATGCGATCGACGATCTGCCGCCCTTCGCCGACTATGCCATGGGCAACCGCACCTACCGCTATTTCAACGGCAAGCCGGACTATCCCTTCGGCCACGGGCTCAGCTATACCCGCTTCGGCTATGACGGCCTGACGGCGAGCCCGACGCTGCGCGCCGGCCAGCCCGCACGCATCGTCGTGACGATCCGCAATGAGGGTGCCGTCGCCGGCGACGAAGTGGCGCAATTGTACGTGCAGCCGATCGGCCGGCCGGCGCTACCCGCGCGGTCGCTGAAGGCGTTCGATCGGCTGACGCTTGCGCCCGGCGAGGCGCGGCGGGTCAGCTTCACGCTCGCCCCCCGCGATCTCGCCTTCGCCGACGACCAAGGCGTGATGCGCGTCAGCGCGGGCCGCTATCGCGTTTGGATCGGCGGCGGGCAGGACGGTACCGGCGCGCCGGGGGTGGCGGCGGAAGTTCGCATCATCGGCAACGTCACATTGCCGAAATGATCTCCACACCGCTGGACTAACAGAGCGAGCGATCTCGCCGGTTCGCCATCGGCCGGTGCGTCCAGGACCGCGGCCACCGGCTCCGCGGCCCGGCGGACGTCAGTTCCGCGCGCCCGGCCCGACGATCTTATATTCCTTCGGCGGCGTCGCCCCCATAAGATTCTCGACGAAATAGTCCCACCGCCGGCGCATCATATAGGCGGACATGTCGCCATAGCCGTGATGGGCGCGCGGGAAGAGGACCAGATCAAAGTCCTTGTTCGCCTTCTCGAGCGCATCGACCACCAGCAAGGTGTTGGAGACCGGCACATTGTCATCGAGCAGGCCATGGGCGAGCATCAACTTGCCCTTCAGATTCTTGGCCAGATCCTGATTGGCTTGCAGATCGTAGTTCGACCCCTCGCCGTTGCGCTGCAACAGCCCGAGGTACTTTTCGTAATAATCGTCCTCGTAATTGCGATTGTCGTGGTTGCCGCTCTCGGCGATGCCGACCTTGAAGAAGTCGGGATAGCGGAACATCGCCGCCGCGGTGGCATTGCCGCCGCCCGAATGCCCCCAGATGCCGACACGATCGGTGTCCATCCAGCTGTTCCGCCGGGCGAGATCCTTGATCCCGGTGACCTGGTCGGGGACCGCCTGCTGACCCATGTCGCGGTAATAATAATCCTGGAAGGTCTTTGTCCGGCGTGGCGTCCCCAGCGCATCGATCTCCACCACGGCGAAGCCGAGCTGCGCCAAGGCATTGGCGTCGCCCATCGACGGCGAGAATTGGCGGGACGGGATCGTGCCGGTGAACGGTCCGGGGTAGATATAGTCGATGACCGGATATTTCCGCTGCGGATCGAGCCCCGCCGGTTTGAAGAGCAGGCCGTAGCACAGCGTCTTGCCGTCGGCGCATTGGACGGCGATGTTCTCCGGCGGCTGCCAGCCCGATGCCCGCAACCGCGTCATGTCGCCCTTCGCCAGTTGCTCGACCAGCGTGCCGTCCGCGCGGCGCAGCACCGCCGTCTGCGGCTCCTGCGGCGTCGAATAGATGTCGACGAAAAACCGCCCGTCGCTCGACGGGATCGCGATATGATCCTGCTTCTCGGGCGTCAGCAGCTTCGGCGCGCCGCCGTTCAGGTCGATCGCATAGATGCTGCGATAATAGGGATCGACGCCGGGCTCGCGGCCGACGCCGGCGATCAGCATCCTGCCGCTGCGCTCGTCGATGTAGACCGGGTGGTCGACGTTCCAGCGTCCACGCGTCACCTGCCGCACCAGCTTGCCGGTGCCGGCATTGTACAGATAGTAATGACCCCAGTCGTCCCGCTGCGACCACCACAGGATCTCGCCGCGCTCCGACAGATAGCGCCAGTTGATCCCTTCGTCGTTATACCCGCTGTCGAACCAGGTCGGCACGGTTTCGGCGAAGACGTCGCGCACGGCGCCGGTGGCCGCATCGGCGATGCGCATCGTCTCCACCTTGTGGTCGCGAGACGTCGACACGAATGCCAGCGTCCGGCTGTCCTTTGCCCATTGCATGTCCTGCGGACCGGCGCCGCAGACCACGTCGTCGCACAGCGACGAGCGATGCAGGTCCGGCGGCATCTTCAAGCGGACGACATGGCCATCATCCGTGTCGACGATGACGCGCTGGATGTGGATGATCTCTTTGTCCCCGACGAACGGATATTTCCACGTGTCGACGCGGGAGTGACCGACCTGCGTCGTCGTCGTCGAAAAGTCGGCGACCGTGCGCTGATCCTGCTGGAAGGTCGCTACCTTCTTCGAATCCGGCGACCAGATGACGATCGGCTGGTCCGAATGCTTCCAGCCGGCATTGTCCGTCGCATAGCCGAAGTCCTTCACGCCATCGTGCGTCAGCTGGCGCTCCGTCCCGCTGGCGACGTCGCGGACCCACAGGTTCCAGTCGCGCAGGAAGACCGCCCGCTTGCCGTCCGGGGACAGCACCGCCGCCACCTGACCGCGTTGCGCGAGATAGCCGGCGATCTGCCCGGCGTGCAGCGGCGGCAGCTTCGTGCAGGCATAGGGCTTCGCCAGCGCGCAGTCGTACCGATCGCCGGCGATGCTGACGATGGCGCTATTCTTCGCGCCGTTCGGCTCCAGATTCTCGAAGGCCAGCTTCGTCGCGTCGCGTTCCTTCAGCCCGGCCGCGTTGAGCGATGCGAGCAGCGGGACGGTTTCGAACGCAGGCGCTTTGGTGCCCTTGGAGGCGTCGCCCAGTATGATCGTCGGTACGCCGTTGCTGGTGTCCTGATACCAGAAGCGCGTCGCGTCGATCCAATGCGCCGAACGCACCGCGTGATCGACCAGCGGCGCGGTCCATGGGATCAGCTGGCGGTTGGCGCGGGTGTAATCCGCGGCCGTCAGTGCCGGCCGCTGTTGCGCCGCCGCCGGAACGGCAATCATGGAAACCCAGAGGAAGCAGGCGATCACACGCATCTAGGAGCTTTCTGAAGGCAATCTGAGGCGCCGCGGACGGCATGGACGCGGGCTTGTCGATCCCGTCGCAGCTCCACGCGCATCCCCGTCACAGCAGGACAGGATAGCGGTCATTATGCAGACCGCGGCCCCGATCACAATAGCTTGCTCCCTCCCGAACGAGCCGCGACGTCGCTTCAGCCAGTGGCCGGAGCGAACCATGGGACACTGCCGCCTGCCGCCCTGCCCGTGCGCTCGGTGGAAACGCTCAGAACGCTTTCGACAGGCCGACGAAGATGCCGCGGCGCGGGCCGAACTGCGGCGCCCCGACGCCGACCCCGGTGCCGTCGCGGATCTCGTAGACATGATCGAGCAGGTTGATGACGTCGACGCGCAGGTCGAGGTTCGGCCCGGCGAGATGTCGGTTGGCGGTGAGGTTGAACTGCGCATAGGGCGCCAGCTTCGCGCCGTTGGGCACGTTGTTGACGTCGTCGTCGCGGCGCAGACCCGAACCGTAGATCATGCTGCCGCCGATCTTGTTGGCGCCGAAGGTATAGGACAGGCCGGCCGATCCGGTGAACGTCTGATCGTGATCGAGGTAGATGTACCGGTTGGCGATATAGGCGAGATCGTCGGACGAGAAGCTGAACTGGCTGGAAACGATGTCGCGCCCCTTGGCCTTGGCCGCCGCGAAATTGGCATAGGCGAGGAAGCCGCCCCGCGCGTAGCTCGCATTCGCCTCGATCCCGCCGATGCGGCCCTGGCGGTAATTGAACGGCGTCAGGATGATCGGCGCACCGAACTGTCCTTCGTCGATCAGGTTGCGCGAGATGCGGTAATAGGCGTCGACGCCATAGGTGAAATAGCGGCCCGGCTTGGCCTGGAAGCCGACGTCGAAATAATCCTGCCGCTCGGCGAACGGCACGGTGTCGTCAGTGACGGCGGGATAGGCGCTGGTGCCGATGAATTTGGCGATGCTGGTGTCGGCGACCAGTTCGAACGGGGGTGGCACGAAATAGCGGGAATAGCCGGCGTGGACGGTATAGGCCCCGCTCGGCTGCCAGACCAGATTGGCGCGCGGCGACAGCTGCCCCTCGCGACGATAGCCGTTGTAGAGGTCGTAGCGCGCGCCGTAATTGAAGGTCAGCGTTGGGGCGAGCTTCCACTCGTCCTGCAGATAGGCGCTGACGCTGGTCGCGGTCTTGCCGCCGCGGTCGCCGATGACGATCGGCTGCCCCGCCTGGTCGCCATTCGCATCGACCGGAAAGACGCTGGTGCTCGTATCGCTGGTCGAGCGATCGCGGCTGACCAGCAGGCCGCTGCGCAACGTATGCGCGGTGCCGATATGGTAGACCGCATCCACCTGCCCGCCGATGGCGAAATCCTGTTTATAGGCCTGCTGCGCCTGCCCGTTGTAGAGCAATTCGCCGAGCGTGTCGGGACGGTAGCGCAGCGACGAATAGCGCGCGAACAGCGATGCCTGGACCGTCAGCGGCTCCGCATCGTGCAGAAAGGCGAGCTGGCCGAACCCGGTCTTTTCCAACTGGGTTTCCCGCAGATTCTCGCTCGGGAAGTTCGACCGGCCGTTGACCGTCCAGGTCCCGTCGGGTTGCTGGCCGACCGGATCGGGAATTTGGAACCACTGGTTCGAATAGCCGCCGACGAATGACACCCGATTATTCTCGTCGAGGATGTGATCGAGATAGGCGAAACCCTGATATTGGTCGGTGTCGTCATGCACCGGGGTGGAACGCCCGTCGACGCTCTCGATCCCAAGGCCGCTGTGGCGATAGTCGCCGGATACGAAGTAGTTGGTGCTGCCGGTCGAGCCGCCATAGGTGACGCTGGGCTGCCACGTATCGTGGCTGCCGCCATAAATCGACGCGGTGCCGCCGTTCTGGAACAGGCCGCTCTTCGTCGTGATATCGATGATGCCGGCGGTGCGCAGCCCATATTGCGCGGGGAGCGCCCCCGTCAGGATGTTCACCTTGTCGACAAGCCGCGGCGACAGCGTCTGACCGAACACCGCCAATCCTTCGGGAAGGACGGTACCGTTGATGCGATATTGCAGCCCGTTGTGATCGTCGCGGACGTGGAACTGGCCGAAACCGTCCTGCACCACGCCCGGCGCCTGCAACAGGATCTGATTGAACTGCTGATTCTCGCCGCCGGGAAGCGCCTTGATCGTGTCGCTGGTGATTTCATAGTTCGATGCGCCGAGGCTTGGCTGGATATGCTCCCGCGCAGCATCGAGCCGCTGTGCGGTGACGACGATATCGCCGCGCTGGGGTGGATTGGCCGCCGCGTTTGTGTCGGCGGTGGACGAGGCATCGCCATCGGCCCGCGTGTCGGGGGCGACGCTGCGTGTCTGCGCAAACGCCTGACCAGACGACAGGGCTAGCGGGGCTGCAGCGACACAGCTGAGCAGGATCGACAGACGCATGGCAGGACTCGCGATGTTACAACGTAACGCCTCACTGGCGTCGGCTTGCTTTGCGCTGTGACATCACGGGCTGACAAGCGGTAGGTTGGTTGATGACAAATTTTTAATCTAGCCGTCATGATCCTCCGTTAGACGTTTCAAATGCCATGTCATTAAATCAGTGCTGTCGTAAGCATAGTTGACAAATGCCTGACATAGTCAGGTAGATCCGACGCCTTCTTTATCTCCTCAAGTATGCGCCCAATCGGCTATTAAATGGCAAAACCCTTCTGTCCGGCTCATTTAACTGTCATCAAATCGATTTGATGCAACAATGCGCTCCGTATCGCGCATCGCGCAAGTACGTCTCAGCCCCTCTCGCAATGGCCTGCTCTTCTTGATCCTGCCTCAGAGCCCGCCGTGCAGTTCTGCCGCATCGCGAGCCGATTGGCGCCCAAAAGCAGGCGCTGGGACGCCGTCATCCAACGCCCCCGGGCCCTATCGATTTTCACGTAAGTGGTTCGCCACGCCAGCCGCAGCATTGGGCAAGGCAGTCAGCTGTTTCCGCTGAGAATTTCCTGCCGGACGATCCGCGCGCCAGCCGCCAGCGCCCTCAGCTTGCCCTGAGCGACGTCGCGCGCCAGCGGGGCCATGCCGCAATTGGTGGCGGGGTAGAGCTTGTCCGCATCGACGAAGCGCAGCGCGCTGCGCAGCGTGTCGGCGACCTGTTCCGGCGTCTCCACAGTAGCGGTCGCGACGTCGATGGCGCCGACCATTACCTTCTTGCCGCGGATCAACTCGATCAGGTCCATCGGCACGCGAGAGTTCTGGCATTCCAGCGAGATGATGTCGATCGACGACCTTTGCAGGTTCGGGAAGGTCCGCTCATATTGCCGCCATTCCGACCCGAGCGTCTTCTTCCAATCATTATTGGCCTTGATGCCATAGCCGTAGCAGATGTGAACCGCGGTTTCCGCCTTCAGCCCTTCGGCCGCGCGCTCCAGCGTGGCGATGCCCCAATCGTTGGCCTCGTCGAAGAAGACGTTGAAGGCGGGCTCGTCGAACTGGACGATATCGACACCCGCCGCTTCCAGCTCACGGGCTTCCGCGTTTAGGATGCAGGCGAATTCCCACGCCAGTTTCTCGCGGCTGCGATAGTGTGCGTCGTAGAGCGTGTCGATCATCGTCATCGGCCCCGGCAGGGTCCATTTGATCGGCCGGTCGGTCTGCGCGCGCAGGAAGCGCGCATCCTCGACGAACACCGATTGCGGGCGCGACACGGCGCCAACCACGGTAGGCACGCTGGCGTCATAGCGGTCGCGGATGCGCACCGTCGCGCGCCGTTCGAAGTCGACGCCATCGAGATGCTCGATGAACGTCGTGACGAAATGCTGGCGCGTCTGCTCCCCGTCGCCAAGGATATGGATGCCCGCCTGCCGCTGGTCGTCGACCGCTAGGCGCAGCGCATCCCGCTTGCCCGCGACCAGCTCCGCGCCCGCCAGCTTCCAGGGCGACCACAGGGTCTCGGGCTGGGCAAGCCAGGAGGGCTTGGGCAGACTGCCCGCGGTGGTCGTCGGCAACAATGTCGTCATAGGAAAAATACCTTGTGCGGAAAACGGGATCAGAAGGCGCAGCCGGCGGACCAGCGCCGCAGCGCGGCGCCGTGCGGGCGCATCAAATGCTCCTCGGCGAAGCGGCCCTGCTCGACTGCTAGCCGGCTGCGCTCCTCGCGATCATAGACGATGCGGGTCAGCGAATAGTCCTGATAGGTCAGGCTCGGCTGGTATCGCTCCGCCGCGACCGAATTGGCGTTGTAGATCTCGGGCCGATAGATCTTCTGGAACGTCTCCATCGTACTGATCGTGCTGGCGAGTTCGAGATTGCTGTAATCGCTGACCAGATCGCCGATGTGATAGAAGGCGAGCGGCGCGACGCTGTGCGGCGGCATGAAATAGCGCACCGTCATGCCCATCTTCGCGAAATAGCGGTCGGTCAGTGAGGATTGGTCGTGCCGGTATTCGACGCCCAGGATCGGATGGACGTTCGCCGTGCGGTGATAGACTTCCTTGCTCGACACGCTGAGGCAGATCACCGGCGCCTTGCGAAAACGGTCACGATAGACGTCCGATTGCAGGAAGCGCCGGAAGAGGCGGCCGTGAAGCTCGCCGAACCCCTCCGGCTCGCCGCCCTGTCCGGTCTTGAGATGATCCGGAAGCACGACGCTGAAATCATAGTCGCGGATGTAGGAGGAGAAATTGTTGCCGACCATGCCGTCGCTGCGCATGCCGCTGATCCGGTCGGTGACGGCGGTATGCAGCATCTCGATCAGCGGAAAGGCTGCCTCGCCCGCGCCCTCTCGGGAGGTCAGCGCGACCGAGAGGATCGTCAGCGCCACCGCGTAACGGTCGCCTGTCGGATTGTCCCAATGCATCAGCGCGTTGAAGCGGCGGTCGATCATCACCAGCGTGTTGCGCAAATTTTCCCGCCGCCGCTCGCCGCGCGCGAGATTGGCGAAATTGGTGGTGATCCGCGTATTATCGGCCGGGCGATACTCTTCGTCGAAGGGTATGCTGCCGATCGTGAATGTGAACCCGCTGTCCGTCATGACTCACCTGGCTTTGCGGGCGGAGATCAGGCGAAAGCGCGCAGGGCGTGGACAGGTCCGGATGGCGTGAAGCCACCGGTCAAGGCGTCGAGCGCGATCCACCGGAGGAACCCCCGTCCGAGGAACGTTATGGCGTCGATCGGCAGGTCTCCTGGCTTACGGGTCAACGCAGCGGCTCCGGCCTTCCCAGGCTCCTTGCGAGAGCCCAGTGACACGTCATGGAGCCGCCACTCGCCGCTTACAGTTGCGGGGGCAGCGCCGGACTCTGCCCATCAAGGGCACCACCGGCTTCCCGTCTTAGCTCCATCGCCATGCCTGGGATGGAGAACCTCGACGCGGCCTATCCACACCAACTCAGCCACAATGTCAATCCTGACATAAAGATATCTTTATATCTTGATATGTTGCTGATTTATGGGTCGGTGTCGTGATCGGCGGAGCTTGTCACCTCAGTCCGATTTCTGCGATCCGACTGTGACCAACGGGTCGCCATGCTGGCCGGCCGATATGCCAGGCCGATGGCGACATCGCGCGGGATGCGCAGGCGCACCTGTCCAACGTCAGCCATTCGCCAGGATGAGCAGGCGATCGACGTCAATTAATCTCCGTTACCCCATGGTCGCTCGCCGCCACGCGACGTCTGCGTCGCCACGCCGCAAAGGCGACGAAGGCGACGAGCATCGCGCTCAGCGGTCGCGCTCGCCCCGCCACACTCGGTCCGGAGCGTCCCGCCATCCGATCATCCGCTAGCGCCGGAGTCGCATCGCCTGCCCCGCCTCGTCCGGGCTGCTCCGCCATTGCGCTGGCCGGATCGACTTGGGCGGATGGGCGACCATCATGTCCGCTCTGCTCTGTCGGGCACGTGGGCGCCCCTCCCTCCACCTGCCGTTCGAGTTCCGCATTGAGCTCGGCACCCAGCAGAAAGACATAGGCGGTCAGCCATAGCCAGGTGAGGGTTACGATCACCGCGCTCAGCGAACCGTAAGTCGCCCCGTAATTGCCGAAATGCGCGACATAGAAGCCGAATGCCGCCGTGCCGGCCAGCCACAATAGCGTCGCGCCGACCGAACCCGGCGACAGCCATATCCAACGGGGCTGGCGATTGTCCGGCCCATAACGGAAGAGCACGGCCGTCGCCGTGACCACGAGCAGCGCCAGCGCCAGATAACCGGCCACACGTATCGTCGCCAACAGGATGCCCGGCGCGTTCGGGACTAGGCCGCCCAAGAAGGCCAGCAGCATCGTCGTGCCCATCCCCAGGAAGATCATCAGCACGCCACCCGCGACGACGGCGAAGCGCAGCACATTGAGCCGCACGAAGCCGCGCGTTTCTTCCGTGTCATAGGCGACGTTCAGACCCGTGATGATCGCCGACGACCCTTTCGTCGCGCCATACCAGGCCAGGATCGACGCGATGATCAAGCCGACTCCCTGCTTGTCCTTCGCACTGGCGGTCACGGTCAGCAGCTGATCCGTGATGATCGAGGCGGCATCGCGCGGCAGCGACGCGAACACCGCCTCGACATTGTGCCGCACCGTCTCCCCATCGGCGAAGAGTCCGTAGCTCAGGACGACCGCGCCGAGCGTCGGAACGATCGCAGCGAAAACGTAGAAGGCGATGCCGGCGGCGATGATGCCGATGTTGTCCTTGTCCATCTCCTTCCAGGTGCGCTGGAAGATCGCCAGCCACCCCTTTGCCGGCACCTGCATCGGCGAGTGCGCGCCTTCGCCGGCGCGATGATCCGAAACGCTCATGCCGCCCGCTCCCGCTCGCCGACGGCATGCGCCAGACTGGCTTCGACGGCAGCGCCCAGGCTTCCGACATAGACGTCGGCGCCCAACGTTTGTTGTATCTCGCGACTGGTCAGCGCCGCCTCGCCTTCCGGCCACAGGCCGACGAGGATGGGCACGTTGCCGGCCCGCGACCGGATACGACGAATGAGATAGCGCAGCTTGGACGGTGATCCGCTGATCTGCAGATACGAAATGCACACCAGTCGCGCCCGCGATACGTCGAGCCGGTCTATATTCACCCGCGAACCCGCCTCATGCGAGACCCGGCTGACACCGAACCCGCGCTTGGCCAGGAGCTGCTCCAGCATGGCGGCGACCGCATCGTCGAGCACGCCGCGGCCGGCGATGCACAGCACGCTCCCATCGGTTTGCCAGGCGATCGGGGCCGGTGGGAGCGTGGACGGTGCGGTTTCCTGAAACCCTGCATCGCCGTTCGGCAGCGGGGTCAGCGGACTGCCACCCGATTGTGCTGGGGTCGCTGTATCGTCCTGCTCCCGCAGTTCATCGACCAGCACGAGCATCGAGTCGACCACCTTGGCGGCGCGCTCGTGCGTGATGGCGCCCCGGTCGACGTCCGCCGCCGCCAACTTCAGGGCCGCCAGCGCCACCTCGTCATAATAGGCTGTCAGCGATCGGGTCGCGAGTTGGCTTTCCGCCTGCTCCAGCGCTTCGTCGGGATCTTCGGCGAGCATGCGCTGGTAGAAACGCTCAACCGGCGTGAGCGCCGGACGATCACCGAGCAGCACGTCCAGGAACTCAAGGCTCGGGATGTGACGGCCCAAGACGACGAGAAGCAGTGTCAGCGGCATCGACAGCACAAGACCGATCGGTCCCCATATCCACGTCCAGAAGACCGCCGCGAGCACGACCGACAAGGGTGAAAGGCCGGTGGAGTGGCCGTAGAGGAGTGGCTCGACGACATAGCCGATCAGCGGTTCCAGGATCAGAAACAGAACCGCGACCATCAGCACGGTAGACCAGCCAGGATCTCCCCCCGCCGCCACGACCAGAGGCAGCGCCGCTCCCAGCAAGGCGCCGATATAAGGGACGAAGCGCAGCACCCCGGCCAGAATGCCCCACAGCGCGGGGACCGGCAGCCCGATCAGCCATAGGCCGATCCCCACGGTCAGGCCGAAGCTGCCGTTCACGGCGAGTTGAGACAGGAAATATCGGCTGAGACGCGCGCCGGCATCGTCCATCGCCGCCGTCGTGCGATGCAGATCCGACGACCCGAACAGACGGATCAGGCGATCGCGCAGATCCTCTTTCTGCATCAGGATGAAGACGGCCACGACGAGCACGATCACGAACGTCTCGAACGGCGCCACCACGGGACTGAGATAGGTGCCGACCTCCTCCAATACCGGCGTCTGCTTTTCGACCACGCGGACGATCAACGGATGGGTTCGTGTGCCGCGCTGGACGTTGGGATCAGGCATCGGCGCCGGCATTGGCGTGGCGGGACGGAGAAACGGCAGGCGCTCGGCCAGATACCCACTTGCGCCGTCGATCTTGGTCTGGATCGTGGCGACGTAGCTCGGCGCCTTGTCGGCAAGAGACGCCGCCTGGGTGCCGACCAGGGCGCCGACCCCTCCTAATATGCCGAGGGTACCCAGCACCGCGACGAAGATCGCCAGTCCCTTCGGCACGCGCAGGCGGCGCAGCACCAGCACGATCGGCGACAGCACGAATGACAACAGGATCGCCAATGTGATCGGGACCAGCACGTCCTTGGCCAGGAACAGTCCGGCGATCACCACGACAGCCACGGCCAGACCCAGCAAACCGTCCCGACTGGGCACCTTCGCTGCGGTGACGCCGTTTGCGCGCGCCGCTTGCGCAATCCCCTTATCCATTTGCTTTCCCTTCGGAATAGGCAAACTCACGCTGGCATGGTTCGGTCCGTCTGCTCGCCCATGGACCGGCACGCTGCACTTCAATGCCGATCGATCAGCGGTGCCGTTGGCGCTGCGGCGATGGCAAGGAGCAGGCGTGTCGGCCGTCGTTGGACATGGGGTGGCAGCACGGGAAACCCGGCTTGCCATCTTCGTTGACCTAAGCTGGCGAGGATCAGCGTGACGAGGAAGACGATGTCGCGGCCGCTGCCGCTCCAGGACGAGCATGCCAGACCATCCCCCGTCGTGAGGCGGGGAGCCGAGCCGCCCGTCACCCCGGACGGCCGGTACATCGTCGTCCGCGGGCGGCTGTGGCGGAGAAGCAACCCCTCGCTCGATGCGGAGACGCGGCAAGCGCTGGTCGACCGTCTGATGCAGGCCAGGCGCGCCGTGAGGGAAGCGCTGCGGAGCGAAGACGACGTATCACTCCGCCATGCACGTCAACGTGTCGATGAGGCCAAAATCGCCCTTGGGGAACGTGGTCCGGTTTGGTGGTCGGATGGCGCGCCCGATCTCAATCGCCACATGGCCCGCAATACCGTCTATGCGGAATGGTACGCAGCACTGCCGAAAGAACCCTGACGGCCCCTCCGAAATCGCTTTCTATCCTACCAGGTATCGTCGCGAGCTCGGGCAAAACCCCTCCGCCCGCGCACCCCGCGACGCCGCTTGCTGGCGTCGTTCGAACGACCGGCACCTCCCTGTTGCGGTCGATACAGGATGGTGCCGTTACGCAAATGCGTACGCATGGCCGGCGGGACTCACCCCCCGGTCGGAGGGGCTGCGTGGACGGGATCAGGCGCGGACACCAGACGTAGCGTCTGCACCTGACTGTCCGGATCGATCCGCCGCGTGCGACCGATGTGCGCGACCTTGACCGCGCGTCCCGTCTGCAGCGCCTCGACAATCGCCTCGATGACCACAAGGTCGGCCAGCCCTTCTTC
>JAEWJQ010000295.1 GCA_023386515.1 Pseudomonadota bacterium
CTCCTACACCGTTCGTGCTGAGCCTGTCGAAGCACGTGGCCGGGCGGTTCGCTCGCCCCATGTCCTTCGACAGGCTCAGGACGAACGGGCTTTAGTATCAGAGGACAAGAGCAATGGCTGATATCACCGCAGCGATGGTCAAGGACCTGCGCGAGAAGAGCGGCGCGGGCATGATGGACTGCAAGATGGCGCTGGGCGAGACCGGCGGCGACATGGACGCCGCGCTGGACTGGCTGCGCACCAAGGGTCTGGCGGCCGCGCAGAAGAAGTCGAGCCGTACCGCCGCCGAGGGTCTGGTCGGCGTCGCCGTGTCGGGCACCAAGGGTGCGGTGGTCGAGGTCAATTCGGAAACCGACTTCGTCGCCAAGAACGACCAGTTCCAGCAGTTCGTCCGCGAGGTCACCCAGATCGCGCTGGCGACTGGCGACGACGTCGAGGCGCTGAAGGACGAGAAGACCCCGTCGGGCAAGACCGTCGCCGAGGTGCTGACCAACAATGTCGCGACGATCGGCGAGAACCAGTCGCTGCGCCGTGCCAAGCGTCTGGAAGTGACGAAGGGCGCCGTCGTGTCCTACGTCCACAACCAGCAGTCGCCGGGCCTCGGCAAGATCGGCGTGCTCGTCGCGCTCGAATCGGATGCGAATGACGAGACGCTGCAGGCGCTCGGCAAGCAGCTGGCGATGCACATCGCCGCTGCCTTCCCGAAGGCGCTGAACGAGGAGGACCTCGACGAGGCCGAGATCGAGCGCGAGCGTGCGATCGCGGCCGAGAAGGCGGGCGAGAGCGGCAAGCCGGCGGACATCATCGCCAAGATGGTCGAAGGCTCGATCGCCAAGTACCGCAAGGAGCATGCTTTGGTCAGCCAGCTGTTCGTGATGGATGGCAAGACCAAGATCAGCGACGTCGTCGCCAAGGCGGGCAAGGACGCCGGCGCCGAGATCAAGCTGGTCGACTATGTCCGCTTCCAGCTCGGCGAGGGCATCGAGAAAGAAGTGTCGGACTTCGCCGCCGAAGTTGCCGCCGCCTCGGGCGTGCCGCAGAAGCAGTAAGCCGGTCGTCACGACTGAGCGCACGAGGGGCGTCGTCCGCGAGGACGGCGCCCCTTCGCGTTTCGCGAGCCGCGCGATCACCCGCTGCAACTTTCCGGTAACCGACATGTCACCGCACTGACCTGCGCCCTCCCTAGGCCCACGCCGGACTTCAAGGGGGACGATCGAAGTGCTGACCAGGATCGCGTTGCTCACCACCGTTGCCGCCATGGGCCTCATCGCGCCGGCCATGGCGCAGGAATTGCCCGCCGCCGCAGCCGACCCGGCGTCGCAGGATCAGCCGGCGACGCAAGAGAGCGGCGACATCGTCGTGCTCGGCTTCGGCGAGAGCCGGCAGGTGCAGACGGTGACCGCGATCGACCTCGAACGGCTGACGCCGGGCACATCGCCGCTGAAGGCGGTCGCCAAGCTGCCCGGCGTCAATTTCCAATCGGCGGACGCGTTCGGCGCCTATGAATGGTCGACGCGCATCTCGCTGCGCGGCTTCAACCAGAACCAGCTCGGCTTCACCCTCGACGGCGTGCCGCTCGGCGACATGAGCTACGGCAACGTCAACGGCCTGCACATCAGCCGCGCCGCGATCTCGGAAAACCTTGCCAGCACCACGGTGGCGCAGGGAGCAGGGGCGCTCGGCACTGCTTCGACCAGCAACCTCGGCGGCACGATTCAGTTCGCCACCCGCAAGCCGACGGAGACGTTCGATCTGGTCGGCTCCGGCACCTATGGCAGCGACGATACCTGGCGCGGCTTCGCCCGGCTCGACACCGGTGATCTCGGTGGCGGGCTGAAGGGCTATGTCAGCTACGGCTATCTCACCACCGACAAGTGGAAGGGATACGGCACGCAGCGCCAGCATCAGGTCAACGCCAAGCTGGTCGAGGATCTGGGAACGCGCGGCAGCATCACCGCCTTCGTGGATTATTCGGATCGTCGCGAGAACGACTATCAGGACCTGAGCTACGCGATCATCGGCCGGCGCGGCCTCAACGATGACAATATCAGCGACAATTACCCGCTCGCGCTGCAACTGGCGCGCGTTTACCAGAACCAGGCGGCGCTCGCTGCCTATCGGCAGGCGAACGGCGGCGTCACCGTCGGCTTCGTCGCGCCGTGGGCGGACGCCGGCTATACCTTTCCGACCGGCTTCGGCAGCATCGACGACGCCTATTATGACGCCGCCGGCCTGCGCCGCGACTGGCTGGGGGGCGTGACGTTCGACGGCCGGCTGACCGACAGGCTGTCGATCGTCTCGACCAGCTATTACCACCACAACAAGGGGCAGGGATCGTGGATCACGCCCTATTCGCCGACACCGGCGGGTGCGTTCGGCGGTGACGGCCAGCCGCTGCCGCTCGCCTCGACCGCGGCCTATGGCTATGCCTCGCCGCTCGGCTTTCGCACCACCGAATATGGCATCGACCGCGGCGGCAATGTTACGCGCCTCGCGCTCGACACCGGCGCCAACCGCCTCGAGGTGGGCGGCTGGTACGAAAGCAACAGCTTCACCCTGGCGCGCCGCTTCTACGGGATCAGCAATGCGGGGGCGGTTCGCAACGCCCGCGACTTCCAGTCCAATCCCTATT
>JAEWJQ010000304.1 GCA_023386515.1 Pseudomonadota bacterium
GCCGGTGTGGAAGCGGCACGCGCCGGCGACGCCGGCAAGGGCTTCGCGGTCGTCGCCAGCGAGGTGCGGGCACTGGCCCAGCGTTCCGCCGATGCCGCGAAAGACGTCAAGACCAAGATCATGGCCTCGACGCAGCAAGTCGAATCGGGCGTGCAGCTGGTCAGCGAGACCGGCGAGGCGCTGACCCGGATCATCGCGCGGATCGGCGAGATCAGCACCCTGGTCGGCCAGATCGCCACCGCCGCCGAGCAGCAGGCGACCGGCCTGCAACAGGTCAACACCGCCGTCGGCGAGATGGATGGCGTCACCCAGCAGAATGCCGCGATGGTCGAGCAAGCCACCGCCGCCGCGCGCAGCCTGTCGGCCGAGGCCGACGAGCTCGCCCGCCAGGTCGGCCGCTTCAGGCTCGGCGACGCCGCTGCCGGCACCACCACCGCCAGCCCGGTCCATCGCCTGCAGCAGCGCGCCGCCGACGCCGGTCGTCGCATCGCGCTGGCGGCCGGTGGCGGTCGCCGCGGCGGCGCCGCCGTCGCGCTCGCCGGCGACGACTGGTCCGAATTTTAACCATCCCGTCCGCACACGAAAGCCCACCATGCCCGTGCATCCGCTTCCCGCCTCGCTCGACACCTCCGCCGCCGGTCCGCTGCGTCACGACCTGATCGCCCGTATCGAGCGGGGCGAGGCGCTGCATCTCGGCGGCAGCGAGGTGACGCGGGTCGGGCAGGCCTGCCTGCAGGTGCTCGCGGCGGCACGCGCCTGTGCGATCGACCGCGGCCTCGGCTTCCGCATCGACGACGCCAGCGAGACGCTGGACCGGATGATCACCCTCGCGCGGCTCGACGCCGCCCTTGCCCCGTCCGCCTGAAGAAAGACACGGCCATGAATCTCGACGAGATCCAGCAGATCTTCTTCCAGGAGTGCGAGGAGGGCCTCGCCACGATGGAAGGCAATTTCACCGCCGTCCGCCAGGGCGCCTATGATTCGGAAACGATCAACACGATCTTCCGCGCGGTCCATTCGATCAAGGGCGGCGCGGGCGCCTTCGGTCACGAGCGGCTGCAGGGCTTCACCCACGAATATGAGACGCTGCTCGACCTGGTCCGCAACGGCACATTGGTCCTGACCCCGGCGCTGCTCGGCACGATCGTGTCCGCCTTCGACATGCTGAGCGACCATGTCGCCGCGGCGCGCGACGGCACCACGCCGCCCAATGATACGGCGATGCGGGCCCGCCTGGTCGAGGCGTCGCATGCTCCCGAACCCGCCGTCGCAGCGGAGCCGGAGCCCGTGTTCGAGCCGGTCGCCGTGAACGTAGCCGGCGCCGACGACGATTTTATGCCGGTCGCCGCGGCGCTGGACGATTTCGACGATTTGTTCGCTCTGTGCGAGACCCCGGCGGCCCCGGCTTCGGACGACGGCTGGCAGTTGCACTTCACCCCCGGCCCCGGCGCGCTCGATCACGGCGGCGAACCGCTGCTGCTGCTGCGCGAACTCGCCGCACTCGGCGGGGAGGTGGTCGCGGTCGACCTGTCGGCGCTGCCGCCGCTCGGCGAGCTGCACCCGGAACGCAGTTACCTCGGCTGGCAGCTGCGCATCCCCGGCTCCGTCGCCGAAGACGACATCCGCGGCATCTTCGAATTCATGGACGATGTCGCGCTGACCCTGACCCGCGCTGACGCCGCGCTCGCGGACGAGACCGACGATGCGCCGCTGGTTGACCTGCTCGACGAGCCGGCCCCCGCCCCGGTCGCCGCGCCCGTGCCCGCGCCTGCCCCTGCCCCTGCCCCGATCGTCTCGGCCGTACCTGCGACCGAGCCGGTTGCCATCGTGCCGTCGCCGGACGCCGCCGCGCCGCGCAGCGCCGGGACCGCGCCGGTGCAGACGATCCGCGTCGACCTCGACAAGCTCGACCGGCTGGTCAATCTGGTCGGCGAGCTGGTCATCACCCAGGCGATGCTGGCGCAGCGCCTGTCGGAGCATCAGCTCGGCGGCATTTCGGAACTGACCGATCTCGATCACCTGACGCGCGAGATGCAGGAATCGACCATGGCGATTCGCGCGCAGCCGATGAAGACGGTGTTCAGCCGCGTGCCGCGCATCATCCGCGAGCTGGAGGTCGAGACCGGCAAGCGCGTCCGCCTGGAGATCGAGGGCGAGATGACCGAGGTCGACAAGACCGTCGTCGAGCGGATCGGCGAGCCGCTGACCCACCTGATCCGCAACGCCGTCGACCACGGCCTCGAAACCCCGGCCGAGCGGCTGGCGGCGGGCAAGGACGAGGAAGGCGTGGTGACGCTGTCCGCCGCGCATCATTCCGGCCGCATCGTCATCACCGTCGCCGACGACGGCCGCGGCATCGACCGCAAGCGCGTCCGCGCCAAGGCGGTGGAGCGCGGCATCATCGCCGCCGACGCGATCCTGACCGAGGAGGAGATCGACAATCTGATCTTCGCCCCCGGCTTCTCGACCGCCGCCACCGTGTCGAACATTTCCGGCCGTGGCGTCGGCATGGACGTGGTGCGCAAGAACGTGCAGGCGCTGGGCGGCCGCATCGGCATCAACTCGCATCTCGGCCACGGCTCCAGCTTCGCGCTGTCGCTGCCGCTGACGCTGGCGGTGCTGGACGGCATGATCGTCACCGTCGGCGACCAGACCTTCGTCATCCCGCTCGGCCATATCGTCGAGAGCCTGCGTCCGGACGGCGACGGGGTGAAGGTGCTCGGCCCGACCGCCTCGCTGCTCGACGTGCGCGGTTCCTATGTCCCCGTCCACCGTATCGCCGAACAGCTCGGCATCGCCGGCGCGGTGCAGGACCCGACGGACGCGGTGCTGATCGTGGTCGAATCCGACCATGGCCAGGCGGTGCTGATGGTCGATTCGATCCAGGACCAGCGCCAGGTCGTGGTGAAGAGCCTGGAGGCCAATTACCAGGCGATCCCCGGTCTCGCCGGCGCCACCATCCTGGGCGACGGGCGCGTCGCGCTGATCCTCGACGTCGATGCGCTGATCTCGCG
>JAEWJQ010000408.1 GCA_023386515.1 Pseudomonadota bacterium
CCTGCCGCCGTCGCTGACGCTGGTCGCGAACGCTGCCGACGATGCGCCGAAGCCGCGCCGTCGCCGCACCACCCGCACCCCGGCCGCCGAGGCGCCGGCCGCGGAGTGCTCCGGCCGATCCGACAAAGAAAAGCCGGTCGTCCCCCTCGGGACGGCGGGCTTTTTCGTTTCCGGTTCGCCTAACGGTCGCGGCGGGGCTCAGTCCGGCCGGTCGAACCGCTCGACCTCCTCGTCATGGCCAGTACCCGAACTGAGGCACACCAGCCCCATCAGCGCTCCCGCCATGACGATCGATCCGCCGACACCGCCGATCACCGCCAGCATCGTCACCAGCTGCAGCGGCCCCTGCACCCAGGCGAGCGCGGCGATCGCACCGGCGCTGACGATCGCGGCAAGCAGCGTCATTCCTGCCATGATCGTGCGGAAGCGGCCCCAGGCGTGGGCGGCGAGCAACGGATCGTCGAGGCCGTGGTGCGTCATACCTTTTGCATGTGACGGCAAATCGTGATCTCCTCAATGACCTGAAGCAGGTCGGCACGCACCGGCCGCAGCGAGAAGGAGGAGAGGATGACGATCGCGGCAATCCTGCGGACGAAGGGCGACGACGTCGCGTCGTTGCCGGCGCATGCCCGCGTCGCCGAGGCGGTGGCGTTGCTCGCCGAGCGGCGGATCGGTGCGGTGCCGGTGATGGACGGTGACACGGTCGCGGGCATCTTTTCCGAGCGCGACCTCGTCTATTCGGTGGCGCGCGACGGTGCGGCGGCATTGGATCAGCCGCTGTCCGCCGTGATGACCAGCCCGGTCGAGCAGGTCGCGCCCGACCAGCCGGTGATCGCGGCGCTGTCGCTGATGACGCGGCGGCGCATCCGCCATTTGCCCGTCGTCGACAATGGGCGGATGATCGGTTTCGTGTCGATCGGCGATCTGGTCAAATATCGCATCGACCGGATCGAGGCGGAGGCGCAGTCGATGCGCGACTATATCCGCCAGTAATCAGGCCGGCAGCGGGCGCTTGCGGGCGATGGCGATCAGCTCGCGCAACGTGGCGCGGGCGAATAGGACGAGCGTGGCGCCATAGGTGACCATGCCGACCGCGACGAGGATGGCCAGCCGCGGCGCCGGCGGGAGCGGAGGCAGGGTGCGATCGACAACGAGCACGACGAGCGCCATTCCGATGGCGGCCAGCGCGCTCGGCAGGACCACCGCGAGCAGGTCGCGTGCCCGCACCCCGATCACTGGCAGCGAGCGCCAGCTGCTGACCGCCAGATAGACGGGATAGGCGACGACCCAGCTCCACGCGAGGCCGATGCCACCCCAGCGCACGCCGACCAGGAAGGCGGCGGCGAGTACCAACGCACCGAAGGCACCGTTGCCCGCGCCGATGCCCGGCCGCCCACGTGCGTCGCAGGCGGGGCTGTAGAGAACCTGCACCGTCATGAATGGCATCGCCAGCGCGAGCAGGCGGACAACCGGGACGACCTCCGCCCATTTGCGGTCGAGCGCGGTCAGCACCAGTGGCTCCGCCGTGACCGCCAGCCCGGCATAGAAGGGCAGGGCGACCAGCATGATGATACGCACCGCGCGCAGGAAGCCACGCGGGATCGCGCCGGGATCGTCCTGCATCCGCGCATAGGCGCTGAACGCCACCTCGTTGAGCGGCGGCACGAACTTGGAAACGAAGATCTGCGCCAGGAAGAGCGCGGTGGTGTAGATGCCGAGTGCGTGCGCGGTCAGGTGACGCCCGGCGATGAACACGTCCGCCTGGCTCTGCAGGAACCAGAAGAACTGGCCGGCCGCCATGATCCCGCCGAAGCGGGCGAGATGACCCGCGCCACGGAAGTCGAAGCTCGGCCACATCAGCGAGCGCGCGCCCCAGGTGAGCACCAGCGCCCGCATCGCATAGAGGGCGATCGGCGCGGCGACGAGCGCCCACACGCTCCAGCCCGCCAGCGCGGCGGCGAGCGCGGTCAGCGCCCCGGTGATCGAGGCGGCGATATTGGCGGTCGCCTGACGACGGAAATCCATCGTGCGGCTGAGCAGGGCATAAGGCAGGGCGGCAAACGGGGTGATCAGGTAGATCAGCGCCTGGACGCGCAGCAGCCGGGCGACCGCCGGCTGGCCGTAATAGGCCGCGGCCAGCGGTGCGATCGCGAGCTGCGCGACGGCGAGCACGACGTTGAGGGCGATCAGCATGCCGAACAGCTGGCGGATCTGACGCGGCGTCACCGCCTCACGCTGGATCAGTCCGCTCGCCAGGCCGTAGCCGTTGAGCATGTTGAGGAAGACCAGCACCACCCCGGTCATGGCGTAAAGGCCATAGTCGCGCGGATCGAGGATGCGGATGACCAGGAAGGTCGCAGCCCATTGCAGGACCTGGGCGACGATCTGGCTGCCCGAACGCCAGATGACCGCCCGGCGAATCTGATTCCCGAGCGATTCTGCGGCGGCAGGGGCGTGATTCGTCGCGGCGTCCATGCGTCGCGGCCTAGACGGAGAGGGCTTCACAACCGGTAAAGCCCAGCTTTTCTGCGGGTTTGCGGGCCACCTGAAAGAAAAATGCAAAAAAGTGTTTGACCGTTCGGAACACCCCCCCTAGAGGGGTGTCACCGCAGCGACGGGCCACACGGTTCGCTTCTACGGTCACCGAAAATCAGGCGCCAAGGTCGCCCTCCAAAAAGAGGGTGGGACAGGGCGTCGGTTTTTGTCGGCTCTTTGACATTGTAGGTAAGATGAAGGGACATGTGGGCGGCGGCCCCGGGTCTTGGCAACCTCAAGGTGCCAGGTTCTCGGTAAAGCCAAGCCTAGCTTGCATGTCTCGTTACAT
>JAEWJQ010000004.1 GCA_023386515.1 Pseudomonadota bacterium
ATGTAACGAGACATGCAAGCTAGGCTTGGCTTTACCGAGAACCTGGCACCTTGAGGTTGCCAAGACCCGGGGCCGCCGCCCACATGTCCCTTCATCTTACCTACAATGTCAAAGAGCCGACAAAAACACCGGCACAGCTCCCTTACCCCTTTTTCTCGGGGCGGTCAGCGCGCCAGATTTTTTGTGACTGCCTCGGTGACCGTGTCGGCCACCGCTGCGGTGACACCCATCTAGGGGGGTCGCTCCGAACGGTCAACAGGAAAATTGCACTTTTTTGGCAGCCAGCCAAAAAAGTTACCTGGCGGGCCGCGCAGAGCCCTTGGCGGGGTCGTTCTTCACCGACCTGCTGCCACAACGCCGCCTCGTCTGATCGGTTGCACGTCTTCGGCCGTTGCGGACGCTTCACCACCTGGCGGAGAAGATCCCTGCCCCGGACCCGTACACGGTGAAGGACGCGCCTCGACTAGACACATGGACCGCGGACACGACCTCGGTGCTGAACCTGTATCGGGCTGCTGCATAGCAGTGAGCGTATTGGTAGCGCGCGGCAGCGGCGTCAGAACGGAGACGCAATACGGACACAAGCGTCGGCGCAGCGGTCGCGAATGGCCCGCCGGGGTATAGGATCTATCGTGCCGCACGTTCGCACGCCCCATTGCCTTTGGGCTCGCTGTCAGTTCCCTCGCCGACGTATCGTTTAGGGCCGAGCCTCGGCGAATGGATCGGTAGCGAGCGATGCATATTCCTCGCGCCGATCGCGGCGTCGCTCAACGTGCCGGGTGTAGCTGACAACGGGCGCCCATCCGGCGCCAGCTGACAAATTGCGAAGAAGGGAAGAAGGCGGGGGAGAGCAGCATCCGTCGGCGCATCATCCCCCGCGCCCTGACCGTACCGCGTGCCGGTCTGACCGGCGGCATCCGCTCCATATATCTTTTTTATAGACGGTGCGGTCTGGGCGGAGACGGCGTAAGCGCAAAAAAAAGGCCGGTCAACGACCGGCCGTAAAGTTTTTAGGAGAGGATGCCTGAAAGGCCCGATCCTTGTGCACCGCAGCACGTATACGATCAAGTGCGAAAATTGCAATCGCGCTTTTGCTCCACGCAATCGGTAGGAATTCCGGCGATACTTGCGCTGTCCCGCCCTCCCCGCCTAGCCGGCATGCATGATCCGAAATTCCCTCGTCGCCGTCGCGATCATCGCGACCGCCACCATAATACCGCCGGCTCCGGCGCGTGTCCCCGCCGCGCGCGAGCCGGCGCAGGTACGTGTTCGCATCGTCACCTCGCTTGGCCCAATCACCCTGCTGCTGGAAGCGAAGCGCGCGCCGGCGACGGTCGCCAATTTCCTCGCCTATGTCGACGATGGCCGTTTCAACGGTGCCAGCTTTTACCGCAGCGCGCGCAGCCGGCTCGCGCCCACTTACGGGTTCGTGCAGGGTGGCATCCGCACCGATGCACGCCGCATCCTGCCGCCCTTCCCGCTCGAAACGACGCGCCAGACTGGATTGCGCCATGTCGATGGCACGATTTCGATGGCGCGCCGCGGCGACCCTAGTTCGGCCGGCGGCAATTTCTTCATCACCGTCGGCGCGATGCCGAGCATGGATGCGACCGCGACTTCGCCGGGCTATGCCGCCTTCGGCCATGTCGTCGCGGGCATGCCGGTGGTTCGCCGCATCCTGGCACTGCCGACCGGCGGTGGCATGGGTGGGCAGCTGCTCCTGAAGCCAGTAACGGTGACACGCGTCGAGCGGCTGAGCGGCACGGCGCATCCCAGCGGCCGGGTCAAGCCCTGGCTCGTCAAGACGCGCTGAACGCCACCCGTCGCGCCGCGGCAGGTACGTCTCCGCAACCAACTCCGCCGCAACCGGTTGTGCCAACGCCTTGTTAGGAGACGCACGATGAAAAATGGTCTGCTTGCCGCGCTGGCGGTGGTGACGCTGACGGCCCCGATGACGATCGACAGCGCGCAGGCCCAGCGCCGCGACGATCGCGACTATCGCTGGAATGGCGATCGCGACGGCAACTGGAACCCGGCCGATCATTATCGCAACGGCAATTACCGCGAGCGTCGCCTCGGCCGTAACGACCGCATCTATCGCGGCCAGGACGGTCGCACCTATTGCCGCCGCAGCGACGGCACGACTGGCCTGGTGGTCGGCGCGGTCGGCGGCGGCGTTCTCGGCAATCTGGTCGGCGGCGGTACGCTCGGCACGCTGCTCGGCGCCGGTGGCGGCGCGCTGCTCGGTCGTTCGGTCGATCGCGGCAACGTCCGCTGCCGCTGAGCGAATCATGGGGCGGCCGGATCGCCGGCCGCCCCTGCTAACCGGCCCGCGCCAGCAGCGCCTGCGCCTGCTTCAGATGCGGCGCATCGACCATGCGCCCGTCGACCTGCAACGCCCCCGCCCCCGGATTGGCGACGAAGGCGTCGAGGATCGCACGCGCGGCGGCGAGCTGCTCCGCCGAGGGCGTGAAGGCCGCATTAATCGCCGCGACCTGTGCAGGGTGGATCGCCATCATGCCGGTGAAGCCGTCGCGCGCGCCGCGCGCGGCATAGGCCGCGAGCCCCGCCTCGTCCCGGATCGCCGGAAAGACCGTCTCGATCGCCGCGACGCCGGCGGCATGGGCGCCGAACAGCGCCAGCGATCGCACCATCTCATAAGGCGAGGTATAGCGTCCGTCCGCCTCGCGCGCGCTGACCGCGCCGATTGCCGCGGGCAGATCCTCCGCGCCCCAGGTCAGCCCGGCGAGCCGATCCGCCACCGTGCGATAGCCGCCGAGGGCGAACACCGCCGCCGGCGTCTCGGTCGCCACCGGCAGGATCGGCAGCGGCCGCGGTGCCAGGGCAGCGGCTAAGCTCGCGACGTCCTGTGCCCCCTCCGCCTTGGGCAGCATCACGCCATCCGCCGCCCGCGCCACCGCCAGATCGGCGTCGAGCAGCCCCTCGGTCGGCGGGTTGATCCGCACGAAGCGCAGGACACCGTCCGCAGGCGACGCGAGATAGCGCCCCACCGCCTCGCGCGCCGCCGGCTTGGCCGCAGCGACGACCGAATCCTCGAGGTCGAGGATGATCGCATCGGCACCGCTCGCCGCCGCCTTGGCGAACCGCTCGGGCCGATCGCCCGGTACGAACAGCAACGATCTCAGCCGCATCACGCATCATCCTCCCATTTCCGTCCGCCTTCGCGATTTCCGCTGCGATCGGCAAGGGCAGCGAGTGCCCCCGACTGGATGCCCGGCCGCCGCCTTGGGCCATCGCCCCTGTCGCGGCGGCCGCGTATCGGCTAGGCGCCCGCGCCATGGCCAACGACCTCTATGACGCGATCATCCTCGGCGCCGGCGCCGCCGGGCTGATGTGCGCCGCCACCGCCGGCCAGCGCGGCCGGCGGGTGCTGCTGGTCGCCCATGCCGATGCGCCGGGCAAGAAGATCCTGATCTCCGGTGGCGGCCGTTGCAACTTCACCAACATCGGCACCGCCCCGGATCGCTTCCTGTCGGCCAATCCGCATTTCGCCAAATCGGCGCTCGGCCGCTACACGCCCGCCGACTTCCTTTCGCTGGTCGAACGCCACGGCATCGCCTGGCACGAAAAGACGCTGGGCCAGCTGTTCTGCGACGGCTCGGCGCGGCAGATCGTCGCGATGCTGGCCGGCGAGTGCGAGATCGGCCGGGTCGAGATGGCGCTGTCCAGCCCGATCGCCGCCGTCGATCACGACGGCGGAGCGTTTCGCGTCGCCCTGCAGACACGCACCGTCGGCGCGCCACGGCTGGTCATCGCCACCGGCGGGCCATCGATCCCGAAGCTCGGCGCGACCGGCTTCGCCTATGACCTCGCCCGCCGGTTCGGGCTGAAGGTGGTCGAGCCGCGGCCCGCACTCGTGCCGCTGACACTCGGTGCGGACGAGGCGCTGTTCCGCAGCCTGTCGGGCGTCGGGGCGGAGGTCGTCGTCGAGGCCGGCCGCGCCGCTTTCCGCGAGGCGGCGCTGTTCACCCATCGCGGCCTGTCCGGCCCGGCGATCCTGCAGGCGTCGAGATATTGGCGGTCGCGCGAGCCGATCCGCGTCGACTTCCTGCCCGATGCCGACCGCGGCTGGCTGCGCGCCGCCAAGCGCGCGCAGCCGCGCACCAATGTGCGCCGGCAGCTCGCCGCCACCCTGCCGGACCGGCTCGCCGAAACGCTCGCCGAACGCCTGTCGCTGCCGGCGGAGCTCGCCAATACGCCCGACCGCGCGCTGGAGGAGGCGGAGCGCCGCCTCGCCGCCTGGGCCTTCCATCCCGACGGCACCGAAGGCTTCGCCAAGGCGGAGGTGACGGTCGGCGGGATCAGCACCGCCGATCTGTCGTCGCAGACGCTGGAAGCGCGGCGCGTGCCCGGGCTGCATGCGATCGGCGAGGCGGTTGACGTCACCGGCTGGCTGGGCGGTTACAATTTCA
>JAEWJQ010000103.1 GCA_023386515.1 Pseudomonadota bacterium
GTCGGGATTCCCGCCGGCGCGGGAATGACGGACGTGGGAAAAAGAGCGTGGAACGGAAGCAACCGTGCGTCTACATGCTCGCCAGCGGACGACACGGCACGCTCTACATCGGCGTCACCTCGAACCTGCTTCAGCGCCTCCATCAGCATCGCGAGGGCCTGATCAAAGGCTTCACCGAACGTTATGCCATTAAGCGCCTCGTCTGGTTCGAAATGGCGTCCGACATGGCAGCCGCCATCCACCGCGAGAAGCAGCTGAAGAAGTGGAACCGCGACTGGAAAGCGCGGCTGATCGAGGACACCAACCCCGATTGGGTTGACCTTGCCATCGGCCTCGGCTTTGACCCGCTGACGATCAAGTCCCGTGGCGAGCGGGACGCTTTAGCCCCGACCGGCAGGACATCTGGATCCCCGCCTGCGCGGGAATGACGGAGTGTGACGTGGCCGACCTCGACCCGAACCAACTGCTCGACCACATCCGGCAGAGCGAGACGCTCGACGCCCTCGAATCCCTGCGCGTCGAGGCGCTCGGCAAGCAGGGCAGCATCACCCAGCTGCTGAAGACGCTCGGCAAGATGAGTCCGGAGGAACGCCAGGCCGAGGGCCCGCGGATCCACGGCTTGCGCGAATCCGTCACCGACGCAATTCAGTCCCGCAAGGCCGCGCTGGAACGCGCCGCGCTCGACGCGCGCCTCGCCGCCGAGACGCTCGACATGACGTTGCCGGTCGACGCGCCGCTCGCCGGCACGGTCCACCCGGTCAGCCAGGTGATGGACGAACTCGCCGAGATCTTCGCCGACCTCGGCTTCGCGGTCGCCACCGGGCCGGAGATCGAAACCGACTGGCACAATTTCAGCGCGCTCAACATTCCGGACACGCATCCGGCGCGCGCGATGCACGACACCTTCTACCTGCAACAGGGGCAGGAGGCGAAGGCCGCGGGCACGTTCGACGAGCGCGCCACCTTCTCGCTGCTGCGCACCCACACCTGTCCGGTGCAGATCCGCACGATGCTGGAGCAGACGCCGCCGATCCGCATCATCGCGCCGGGCCGCACCTATCGGTCGGACTCGGATGCGACGCACACGCCGATGTTCCATCAGGTCGAAGGGCTGGTGATCGACAAGGGGATCACGCTCGGCCACCTCAAATGGACGCTGGAGACCTTCCTCAAGGCGTTCTTCGAGCGCGACGACATCGTCCTGCGCCTGCGGCCGAGCTATTTCCCCTTCACCGAACCCTCGGCGGAGGTCGACGTCGGCTATACGATCGAGAAGGGCAAGCGCGTGATCGGCGGGTCGGGAGGCGGCTGGATGGAGGTGCTCGGCAGCGGCATGGTCCACCCGAAGGTGATCGCCGCCTGCGGCCTCGATCCTGACGAATGGCAGGGCTTCGCCTTCGGGTGCGGCATCGACCGGCTCGCCATGCTCAAATACGGCATGGACGACCTCCGGCCGTTCTTCGACGGCGATATACGCTGGCTGAAGCATTACGGCTTCGCCGCGCTCGACGTGCCGACCCTGTCGGGCGGCGTCGGCGTCGCCGCCTGAGCCTGCACCACGCCACGTCCGTCATCCCGGCGCAGGCCGGGACCCATGGACACGGCGCGGTGCATGATGACACGGGATCGCCAGCCTGCGGGCCGGTCGCATCCATGGGTCCCGGCGTTCGCCGGGATGACGACAAGAACGGAACGTTCCGATGAAGTTCACCCTTTCCTGGCTCAAGGATCACCTGACCACCGATGCCAGCCTCGAGGAGATCCTCGACGCGCTGACCCGAATCGGGCTGGAGGTCGAGGGCGTCGACAATCCCGGCGCGGCGCTGAAGGCCTTTCGCGTCGCGCGCATCCTGTCCGCGACACGCCATCCGCAGGCGGACAAGCTGCAGGTTCTGTCCGTCGACGCGGGTGATGGCCCGATGCAGGTGGTGTGCGGCGCCCCCAACGCCCGCGCCGGCCTCGTCGGCGTGTTCGGCGCGCCCGGCGCCTATGTCCCCGGCCTCGACGTGACGCTCAAGGTGGCGGCGATCCGCGGCGTCGAATCGAACGGCATGATGTGCTCGGCGCGCGAACTGCAGGTCGGCGAAGGGCATGACGGCATCATCGAACTGCCCGACGACGCGCCGGTCGGCACCCCCTATCCCGACTACGCCGGCCTCGACGATCCCGTCATCGACGTCGCCATCACCCCCAATCGCCAGGATTGCATGGGCGTGCGCGGCATCGCCCGCGATCTCGCCGCCGCCGGGCTCGGCACGCTGGTGCCGCTGACCGTGCCCGAGGTGCCGGGCGAGGGCGCCGGGCCGGATGTGCGGATCGAGGATGCGGCGGGCTGCCCCGCTTTTTATGCCCAAGGTGTGCGCGGCCTCAGCAACGGCACCTCGCCCGAATGGATGCGCAGCCGCCTGACCGCGATCGGCCAGAAGCCGATCTCGACGCTGGTCGACATCACCAATTACCTCACCGTCGATCTCGGACGGCCCCTCCATGTCTATGACAAGGCGAAGCTGTCGGGCGGCCTCGTCGCCCGGCAGGCGCGCGCCGGCGAGAGTGTCGAGGCGCTCAACGGCAAGACCTATACGCTCGCCGAGGGCATGACCGTCATCGCCGACGACGTCGCCGTGCACGACATCGGCGGCATCATGGGCGGCGCGCATTCGGGCGTGTCGGAGGCGACCACCGACGTCGTCATCGAATGCGCCTATTTCGCCCCCGACGCGATCGCGCGCACCGGTCAGGCGCTCAGCCTGACCAGCGACGCGCGCCAGCGGTTCGAGCGCGGCGTCGACCCCGCCTTCCTCGACGACGGCCTCGCCATCGCGACTTTCCTCGTCCAGACCTATTGCGGCGGCACGGCCAGCACCGTCACCCGCGCTGGTGAACCGCCGCTGGCGATGCGCAGCTGGGCCTATGATCCCGCACGCGCAGAGACGCTCGGCGGCCTCGCCGTCCCGGCGGACCGGCAGCGCGCGATCCTCGGATCGCTCGGCTTCACGGTCACCGACGACTGGCAGGTGACGCCGCCGACCTGGCGCCGCGACATCGACGGCCCGGCCGATCTGGTCGAGGAGGTGATCCGCATCGAGGGGATCGACAAGGTCGCGCCGGTGCCCCTGCCCCGCGTCCCCGGCGTGGCGAAGCCGACCGCGACGCCGCAGCAGAAGCTGGAGCGCCGCGTCCGCCGCGCCGCCGCCGCGCGCGGGCTGGACGAGGCGGTAACCTGGAGCTTCGTCTCCGACGCCGAAGCCGCGCCGTTCGGCGGCGGCGCCTGGAGCCTCGCCAACCCGATCAGCGAGGATCTCAAGGTCATGCGCCCCTCGCTGCTCCCCGGCCTGCTCTCCGCCACCCGCCGCAATCTCGCCCGCGGCGCCACCGCGGTGCGCCTGTTCGAGATCGGCCGCCGCTATCTCGCCGACGGCGAGCATCCGACGCTCGGCCTCGTCCTCGCCGGTCACGCGCGCGATCGTGGCTGGCGGGCCGGCAAGGCAGCGGGTTTCGACGCCTTTGACGCCAAGGCGGAGGCGCTCGCGTTGCTCGCCGCCGCCGGTGCGCCGGTCGACAATCTGCAGGTGATGGGCGAGGCCGGCGACGCCTGGCATCCCGGCCAGTCGGGCACGCTGCGCCTTGGGCCGAAGACCATCCTGGCGCGCTTCGGCATGCTGCACCCCAGCCTGCTCAAGGCGTTCGACCTCGACGGCAGCATCGCGGCGGTCGAATTGTATCTCGACGCGCTGCCCGCCAAGCGCGGCGGTACCGGCTTCATGCGGCCGGCCTTCACGCCGCCGGCGCTCCAGTCGGTCCGCCGCGACTTCGCCTTCCTGGTTCCCGAAACGGTCAGCGCCGACGCCTTGGTGCGCAGCGTCCGCGGCGCCGACAAGGCGGCGATCACCGCGGCGCGCGTGTTCGACGTCTTCACCGGTACCGGAGTCGAACCGGGCATGAAGTCGGTCGCGGTCGAGGTGGTGCTGCAGCCGACCGACAGGAGCTTCACCGACGAGGCGCTGAAGGGGATCGCCGACAAGGTGGTGGCGGCAGCCGCGAAACAGGGGGCGGTGCTCAGGGGTTGAGCCACAAAGGACCGCCGTCCTCACCCTTCCCACTGCCTTCGGCAGCGGGCCCCTTTCCTCTCCCGCCGGGAGAGGGAGGGAGCGGCGAAGCCGCGGAAGGGTGAGGGCGGCTCAAGGAGAACGCTCGACGATGACCGACCGCCAGATGATCCGCATCCGCTCGCACCAGCTCACCGCCGCGATCAACCCTTTCGGCGCCGAGCTGTCGCACCTCGAGGACAGCGAGGGTCGCGAGCTGATGACCAACGCCGATC
>JAEWJQ010000276.1 GCA_023386515.1 Pseudomonadota bacterium
GCTCATGCCGTCTCCCCTATTGAGGCCAAGACGCTCGTCATCATCCCCGCATCCGCAGCATCGGGGCGCATCCGGACGTACCGGCGCAATGCAGCCGCCCCTTCGGCCTTGCGACCGGTCTTGATCAACGACAGCCCCAGCCCCCGTTGCGCCTCCGCCAACGAGGGATCGAGCTTCGCGGCATTGGTGTAGAAATCCACCGCGTTCATCAGATCGCGCGGCTGCCCCCGCAACCGATAGAGGTCCCCCCGTGCTCGCCAGAGCGATGCCGTCCACCCCGCCTCGGCAAGATGATTGATGATGAAGTCGCTGGCGCCGAAATCATTGAGCTTGATCTGATCGTCGAGGAATTGCGGCAACCATGGCGCCAGTGCGGCGGCATAGCGCTCACCGTCTTCGCGGCGCCGATCCCCATCCGGCTCGGCGAGCGCGTAGAGATAATTGACCCGCTGCCCTTCGGCGGGGTGCGAGGCGAAGAAGGCGCTGCGCGAGAAGTCCGGCTTGCGCAGGCCGCGATATGCCGCGGACGCCTCCTGCTCCAGGATCAACGTCCGCCAGATCCGGGACGCCGCCGTCGCCTTGAGAGGGCTGGCATTGAGATAGCCGAGGCCGATCAGGTCCGCCTCGCGTTCCTGATCGCGGCTGAATTTCGCCAGGCTGCCGAGCACCGACAATTTGAGGTCGCCCAAGCTGCGCCCGGTCTGCCGGCTGCCCATGGAGGCGAGCACCGCGGCCCAGCTCAGCACGTCGCTGCCCCGCCGATTTGCCTTGAAGGCGTTGAGCGAATGACGCTTCTCGAAATGGCCGAACTCATGGCCCAGCACCGCCGCCAGCTCGGCATCGGAACGGACCCGCAGCAACAGCCCGGAATAGACCTGCATCGTCCCGTTCGGCGACATGCTGGCATTGAACAGCGGCACCCGCATCACGTAGAGGCGCACCGCCTTGCACCGGTCTGCGCCGACCGCCGAACACAGCACGCCACGCACATAGGCGGTAAGCGCCTCGTCATGGATGACGAGCGTCGATTGGGCGAGCCTCGCCTCGTCTTCGTCCGCCTCATGCCACAGGCCGATCTCGTCAGCCCCATGCGGCTGATAGGCACCAGAATAGGGTGGCGGTGGCGGCGCACGCCGGGTCACCGGTCTGGCGACGTCCTCCCCTTGCCCGGCCCATACAGGCATGACGCCCACCACGGCCGCCGTTGCCGTTATGGCAACCGCCGCGATCATCGTGAGCGCCACCTTGCTCATGGCCGCGTTCCCGTTGCGGCCGCCGGCGCTTTCCCCGCCGCCGGCGCGGCTTGGGCGGCACTGCCCGGAAAATCCGCGAGCAATTGCGCCACGCGCTTGCGTGCGCCGTCGGGATCGCGGACGTCGCCCCCCATGGCGGCATCGGCATTGAGCCACAGCAGTTCACCGGTGCGCAGGTCGACGAGCCCGGCATAGCTCGCGTGTTCGCCCGATTTGACCGCGACGCCCGGCCCGAGCAGCGCCACCACCTGCAGGATCTTGCGACCGGTCGAGCCATAGGCGTCGCGATCGAAGATGAACAAGGCATAGTCCGCGTCTTTGGCACCCGGCAGGTCGCGCACCCCGTCGCCCAGCGACCAGTCGAACACGCCCGACTTGTTGTCGCGTTTCTTGGTCGGCAAGCGATTGCCGACGAAGAATTGATAGTCGATCACCGCCCGCGACACCGCGGCGAACAACCGGGCGTATTCGTCGGCCCGTCGGGCATCCTCGCCGAAGCTTTCCGGTGCGGGTACCACCCTGTTGCCGAGCGATTCCTGACGTTCCGCGAGCGCCGCGACGATGTTACGCCGCGCCGTCTCGGTCCAATCGCCGTTCGGTTCGAAAAGGCCGCCCATCGACTGGGCACCGACGCTGACCACCGGCCGCATCAGCAGGATCGTCTTGCCGCTGTTGGGCGGGAGATCGAAACCTTGCCGCGTTGCCGCCCGCTCCTGCGCCGTACACGGCGCAGTACAGATCAGCATCGCCAAACATGTGGCGAGACCATAGCGCATCGTAGACGCCCCCCGTCCAAGAATACGCCAGAGAATTACGAGACGAGCAAGCCGCCGATCAAGATCGGCAGTGCACAGAATGACCGGAATGAGATCGCCAGCTCAGCTTCGCGCCGGCAAGTCTTGGCAGCGACAAGGCTTTATTCCGCTCCAGCGCAGCAGACCCCAAATCTTACCGCCAGCCAACCGATTGATGAGAGGTCATGACGTCGCGGGGAGAAGGCGGGCGGAGATGACCTTGACCGCCTGCGCCGGCACCTCGCCCTTGAACGAGCCGTTGACGGTGGCGGTCGGCGACACCGGCGCGTCGAGGATCTTCACGATCACGTCCATGCCTTCGACGACGTGGCCGAAGGCGGCATAGCCCAGATTGTCGCCCGGCTTGCCCGGATCGGCATCGAGCGACGGGCTCTGATCGCCGACGCTGATCGTGAAGTCGCCGCGCGCCGTGCCCGGCGCGAAGCGGGCGACGGAAATGGTCCCTTCGGTATGATGCAGGCCGGTCTGCGTCGTCGGTTCGTGCTTGATCGGCGGCAGCGTCCGCTTGGGATCGCCATTGGTGCCGAACTGCACGAAGCCGAACCGGTCGGCCACCTTCACGGTGCGATAGAAGACGACGCCGTCGAGCCGCTTGCCGGCAACGTATTTCAGGAAGTTGCCGGCGGTGACCGGCGCATGCCGCGTGTCCGCCTCAATCACGATCCGCCCGGCACTGGTGTCGAGCGCCACCCGCGGCAGCGGTGCCGTCGCCTCCTGCGCAAGAACCGCGCTCGGCGCCGCAGTCAGCGCGGCCAGCGCGAAGAGGAGCCGAGCCTTGACCATCATCACCGCATCTCCCGTCCTGCCGCCTCCGTTCAGCCGGCCAGCGCCTTCTTGAGCAGGTCGTTGACCACCGCCGGATTAGCCTTGCCGCCCATCGCCTTCATCGTCTGGCCGACGAAGAAGCCGAACAGCGCCTCCTTGCCGCCGCGATATTGTTCCAGCTGATTGGGATTCTTCGCCAGCACCTCGGCGATCACCGCCTCGATCGCGCCGGTGTCGCTGGTCTGCTTAAGACCACGATCCTCGACGATTTTAGCCGGGGCATCACCGGTTTCGAGCATCACCTCGAACACCTGCTTGGCGAGGCTGCCCGAGATCGTGCCGTCCGCGACCAGCGCGAGCAGTTCGGCCGCCTGTCCGGGCGTCACCGGTGAGTCGGCGATGTCGCGGCCCGTGCGGTTGAGCGCGCCGAAGAGCTCCGACGTCGTCCAGTTCGCCGCCGCGACCGGTGCCGCCCCGGCATCGAGCAACGCGTCGAACCAGCGGGCTGCCTCGACCTCCGCGGTCAGCACGCCCGCCTGATAGGGCGAGATGCCCGCCGCCTCGTAGCGACGCCGCTTGGCGTCGGGCAGTTCCGGCAGCGACGCCCGGCACTCCTCGACGAAGGCCTCGTCCAACTCCAGCGGCAGCAGGTCGGGATCGGGGAAGTAGCGATAGTCGTGCGCGTCCTCCTTCGACCGCATCGACCGCGTCTGGCCCGTGTCCGGGTTGAACAGCCGCGTCTCCTGGACGATCGCGCCGCCATCCTCCAGCACCGCGACCTGCCGCTTTGCCTCATGCTCGATCGCCTGCATGACGAAGCGGACGGAGTTGACGTTCTTGGTCTCGGTCCGCGTCCCGAACGGCTCGCCCGGTTTGCGCACGGACACGTTCACGTCGGCGCGCATCGACCCCTGGTCCATATTGCCGTCGCACGAGCCGACATAGCGGAGGATCGAGCGCAGCTTGGTCAGATAGGCCCCGGCTTCCGCGGGCGAGCGCATGTCCGGGCGGCTGACGATCTCCATCAGCGCGACGCCCGAACGGTTGAGGTCGACATAGGACCGCGTCGGATGCTGGTCGTGCATCAGCTTGCCCGCATCCTGCTCGACGTGGATGCGCTCGATGCCGATCCGCTTGACCGCTTCCGGATTCTTCTCGTCCGGGCTGACGTCGAGATACCCCTCGCCGACCAGCGGATGGTAGAGCTGGCTGATCTGATAGCCCTGCGGCAGATCGGCGTAGAAATAATTCTTGCGGTCGAAGCGCGACCAGCGATTGATCTGCGCGTCGATGGCGATGCCGGTGCGCACCGCCTGGCGGATGCATTCGCGGTTCGGCACCGGCAGCATGCCCGGCATCGCCGCATCGACGAGGCTGACCTGGGTGTTCGGCTCGGCCCCGAAAGCGGTCGCCGCGCCCGAGAACAATTTGGCGTTGCTCGTCACCTGCGCATGGACTTCCAGGCCGATCACGACCTCCCATTCGCCGGTGGCGCCCTGGATTCGATAGTCGCTCATCTTACCACCACGCCTCCGGCCGTGCCGTGAATCCTGCCCGCTGCTCGATCGCCAGTCCGGCGTTCAGCACGCCCTGCTCGTCAAGCGGACGGCCGATGATCTGCAGCCCAAGCGGCAACCCCGCGGCGTCGAGGCCGCCCGGTACGCTCATCGCCGGCAGGCCCGCCAGCGACGACGGTACGGTGAAGACGTCGTTCAGGTACATGGCGATCGGATCGGCCGACTTTTCGCCCAGTGCGAACGCTGCCGAGGGCGCGGTCGGGGTGAGCAGCACGTCGCACTGTTCGAAAGCGCGCTCGAAATCGCGGGCGATCAGCGCCCGCACCTTCTGCGCCTGTGTGTAATAGGCGTCATAGAAGCCGGCGGAGAGCACATAGGTGCCGATCATGATCCGCCGCTTCACCTCGGCGCCAAAACCGTCGGCGCGGGTCGCGGCATACATGTCCTGCAGCCCCGCCCCGTCGGGCAGGTCGCGCATGCCGTAGCGGACGCCGTCGTAGCGCGCGAGGTTGGACGACGCCTCCGCCGGCGCGATGATGTAGTAGGCCGGCAGCGCATATTTGGTGTGCGGCAGCGACACGTCGACGATCGTCGCGCCCGCGTCCTTCAGCCAGGCGATGCCCTGCTGCCACAGCGCCTCGATCTCGGCCGGCATGCCGTCGACGCGATATTCCTTGGGAATGCCGACCCGCTTGCCGCTCAGATCGGCGCCGAGGCCGGCTTCCCACTGCGGCACGTCGAGCTGCAGCGAGGTCGCGTCCTTGGCGTCGAAGCCGGCCATCGCCTCCAGCATGATCGCGCAGTCGCGCACGTCGCGCGCCATCGGCCCCGCCTGGTCGAGGCTGGAGGCGAAGGCGATCGTCCCCCAGCGCGAACAGCGGCCATAGGTCGGCTTGATGCCCGAAATGCCGGTGAACGCCGCCGGCTGGCGGATCGAGCCGCCGGTGTCCGTCCCCGTCGCAC
>JAEWJQ010000377.1 GCA_023386515.1 Pseudomonadota bacterium
CGCAGGAAGAGCCGCCGCGGCACCGAGGCGATGGTGGCGAGCGAGGCGAGCGGCGCGCCCTGTTCGATCGCGATATGGCCGGCATTGCCCCAGGACGCCGCCGCCGCGTCGCCGTCGTCGACCAGCACCACCCGAGCACCGCGACCGGCGAGGGCCAGCGCGATGCTGCGCCCGACGATACCGCCGCCAATGATCGCGATCTTCACGCAAAGAACCTCATGGCCGGGGGCCTATCGTATACGATCGACCCCCGCAAGCTGTGGAAACATAGGGATATCGCCAAGTCGCCGTGATCTGATATACGGTACCCTTGACGCGCGCCATCGTGTTGGAAGGGCGGCGAAATGCGTGTCGGGGCGTCCTGCCCGGCACGTTCCCCAGGAGCCTGTTGCATGACCATCGTCGTCCGTACGCTGTCCGATCAAGTATTTGAGATCGTTCGCGAACGGATCGTGTCCGGATCGATTCCGACGAGCGCGCCGATCCGCCAGGATGCACTGGCCGCCGAACTGGGCGTCAGCAAGATCCCGCTCCGCGAGGCGCTGGCCCGGCTGGAACAGGAAGGCTTGCTCGTCAGCCAGGCCAATCGCGGCTATTCGGTGCGACCCATGTCGGCGGACCAGGCCGACGAGATCTACGCGCTGCGTCTGGCGATCGAGCCGGTCGCCGCGGCACGCGGCGCAGCGGAGGCGACGCAGCGCGAACAGGCGGAGGCGCTCGCCGCCTTCCACGCGCTCGACACCGCCGCGTCGGAAAATCTGGCCGAGGTGGCGGTGCGCAACCGCGACTTCCATACCGCGCTGGTGCGCCCCGGCGGCCGGTTGCTGACCACGCAATTGGTTGAGCGGCTGGCGGTGCTCGCCGAACGCTACGTCATCACCCATCTTCAGCCCGCGGGACGCGAGGATCGCGCGCATCTGGAGCATCGCGAACTGATCGACGCCTGGCTCGGGCGGGAGAGCTCGACCGTGGAGGCGGTGATGACGCGCCACCTGGCGGGCACGCTGGACGATTTGCGCGCGCAGTTCAGCGCCACGGTGTGATCGGGACGGTCCCGATACGCAAACCGCCGATCCGCAAACCCATGTTGCAACCGATTGGCCGGTCGTGCTTAGTGACACCGAGAATGCGCGCGTGACCATCGACATACCCAATCACCTGAGCGACTATTTCGCCCGATCCCATATCGCGCTGGCGCTGGCCGCGGCGACGGACGACAATCCGTTGCTGATGGTCAATGCGCCGTTCCGCGCGTTGACCGGCTATCGCGACGAGGACGTGATCGGCCGGAACTGCCGGATGCTGCAGGGCGACGCCCCCAATGTCGAGCCGCGCGCGGTGCTGCGCGAATTCCTGGCCGACGACCGCGAGGGCAACGTGCGCACGCCGATCATCAACTTCCGCAAGGACGGCTCGCCCTTCGTCAACCTGCTCTTCATGTCGAAGCTGCGCGCGCTCGATCGCACCGTCCGCTACGTCTTCGCCTCGCAATTCGACATCAGCCGGTCGCAGCCCGACATGCTGACCGATTATGACGACCAGCTCGCCCGCACGCTCGGCCAGCTGCGCCCGGTGCTGGCGGAAAGCGGCATCGTGCTGGAGGGATCGCTGGTGACGATCGCCAACACCGCGGCGACTGTCGCGCAAGCCAAGCTGACGCTCGCCGACCTCGATGCCAAACCCTTTGGCTGACGAACCGTCCGACCCGCCGCCGGAGGCGCTGCCGATCGTCGGCATCGGCGCGTCCGCCGGCGGGCTGGAAGCGTTGCGCGACATGCTGGCCCCTGCCCGCGCGCCGACCGGCATGGCGTTCGTCATCGTCCAGCACCTCGATCCCAATCACGAAAGCATGCTGGCGCAGCTGCTCGGCCGCCACACCAGCCTCGACGTGCTGCAATGCGAGGGCGGCGAGCGGGTCGAGGCGGACCGCGTCTACATCATCCCGCCCGGCCACGGCCTGGCGGTGCGCGACGGCGTGCTGGAGCTGACCGATTTCGCCCAGCCGCGCGGCCTACGCCGGCCGATCGACGATTTCTTCCTGTCGCTCGCCTCGGACCAGCAGGGCAATGCCGCCTGCGTCATCCTGTCGGGCACCGGCGCCGACGGCACCACCGGCCTGCGCGCGGTCAAGGAGAATGGCGGCGTCTGCGTCGTCCAGCAGCCGGAAACCGCCCGCTACGACGGCATGCCGCTGTCGGCGGTTGGCACCGGGCTGGTCGATTTCGTCAAGACGCCGGGCGAGATCATCCAATGCCTGCACGGCTTCTTTTCGCGCCGCGGCGGCGAGGCCGGCGAGGCGGAAGCGGGCGTCGTCGCCGACCATGTCGACGATCTGTGCCGGGTGCTGCGCGCCGCGGTCGGCCACGATTTCTCCGGCTACAAGCGGTCGACGCTGGTCCGCCGGGTCGAGCGGCGCATGCACGTGCTCGGCATCGAGACGGGGCGCGCCTACCTCAACCGCGTCCGCAACGATGCCAAGGAATGCGAGGCGCTGTTCCGCGATCTTCTGATCAACGTCACGCGCTTCTTCCGCGACGCCGAATATTTCGAGGTCTTGCGTACCCGCGCGATCGAGCCGCTGCTGCGCGATCGTGCCCCCGACGAGGACGTGCGCGTCTGGATTCCCGGCTGTTCGAGCGGCGAGGAAGCCTATTCGATCGCGATGCTGTTCGCGGAAGCCGCGCGGACCACCGGCCAGCCGCTTGCCGTGCAGATCTTCGCCACCGACATCGACGAACAGATGCTGGCGATCGCGCGCGAGGGCACCTACCCGTCCTCGGCGCTGGCCGACATCCCCCTGCCGCTGCGCGAGCGCTACACCGTGCCGCATGCCGAGCGATTCACCATGGCGCCGGCGATCCGCGACATGATCCGCTTTTCGAACCACAGCCTGGTCAAGGATCCGCCGTTTTCGCGCATCGACCTGCTGTCGTGTCGCAACCTGCTGATCTATTTCGACGACCAGCTGCAGCAATCGATCATGCCGCTGCTCCATTATGCGGTGCGGCCGGGCGGTTTCCTGTTCCTCGGCCCGTCGGAAAGCGTCGGCCGCTTCGAGCATCTCTTCCCCGTCCTCGACCAGCATGCGCGCCTGTTCGAACGGTCGCCGGGGGCGCCGAGCTATCCGATCGACCTGCCCGGCAGCCTGCGCCAGCGCACGCCGCGGCGCGAGCGCGACACCGGCGGCGGGTCGGGCCTGATCGGCGACGAAGGCGCGGCGATCCGCCGCATCGTCGACCGCTATGCCCCGCCCAGCCTGATCCTCGACCAGGACGGCGGCATCCTGTCCGCCTTCGGCAAGCTGGGTCGCTATTTCGAATTTCCGGTGACGCGGACCGGCGGATCGAGCGCGATCACCCTCGCCCGCCCCGGCCTGCGCACCGTGCTCGGCCCGCTGCTCCGCCAGGCGCGCGACCAGCGCAAGCGG
>JAEWJQ010000383.1 GCA_023386515.1 Pseudomonadota bacterium
AATCTGCGGCGCTGTCAAAGCCTGGCGATCCTGCTAGCGAGGGGCGATGCTGACATTACGCACCAGACGCCGGGCAGCGGCAACGGCCCGCGCGCTCGACCGGCTCGCCGCGATCGAGGCGTCGGTGATCGCGCTGGCCGATGAGGATCTGCTCGACCTGGCCGATATCTTCGCGGCCGGCGCGCCGACCCCGCTGCGCGACATGACGGCGGCGGAGATGCACCGCCGCAACATCAGCCTGTGAGGGCGCTGCCGTCGCGCTTCCGCCGGCTGGACGGCGCGCTCGCTGATCTGCCCGTCGAGGAGCCGATGCTGCTGACCGAGCTCGACGGCTTCCTGACCGGCCTGTTGATGCTGCCGGACGCGATCCCGGCCTTCGAGTGGATGACGGTGATCTGGGGCCCGGAAACGGACGGCATTCCACCATTCGACGATCCGCTCGACGTGGACTGGTTCGCCGGTGCGGTGGCGGCGCGGCGCGACGAGATCGTCCGCGACCTCGCGCGCGGCCGGTTGCAGCCGATCATCGACGTCGACGAGCGCGACGGCGAGCCGCTGTGGGAAGATTGGATCCATGGCTTCGCCGAGGCGATCGCGCTGCGCCCCGAGCTGTGGGAGACGATGGCCGATCAACCGCGCACGGCGGCGGCGGTGGCGAGGCTGGAGACGCTGATCGCGGTCGCGCGTGAGGAGAGCGATCTGGACAGCGTCGCGATCAACGCGCTGCAGGAGCGTGCCGTCGCCGAACTGAAAGAGGCGGTGCAGATGCTCTACGCCGCCCTGCCGCAGGCTGCCGCCCAGTCCGCGACGGTCGCCCCCACGGCGAAGGTCGGCCGCAACGATCCCTGCCCGTGCGGATCGGGCCGGAAACACAAGCGCTGCTGCGGCTGACCCCCTCCGCCGGCTATAGGTTGAAGACGGTGTTCCAGATATATTCCGCCGTATCGATCGGCGGCATGTAGCTGCCGTCATAGCCCAGCCCGACATAGCCGCCGTAGAGGACGTGTTTGCCGCCGACCACGGTCACCAGACGCGCGCGGACGCCGCCGGCGCATGCGGGATATTCGATCGCATAGACGCTGGCGTTGATCTGGTTCGTCGTCACGGTGTCGCTGCAGCCGTCGATCCGCTTCCATGCGGCGAGGCTTTCGAGTGCGCCCTGTACGCCGACCGGCAGGCCGGCGACCGTGTTCGGTCCGCCCAGTGCCGGCGAGGAGCCGTCATAGGCGATCGTCTCGTCCTTGGTGCCGGCGATTTCCGTCACGCCGATCGGTTTCGCCGGCGTGCAGGCGGCGACGTTGAGCGGGAAGGAGACGGCCGCGACCGCGCGCACCAGATCCGCCGCTTCGCAGGCCATACGCTGTGCCATGCCCGCACCGTTCGACAGACCGGTGACGAACACCCGATCGGCATCGATGTTCGCCCGCGCCTTCATCGCGACGATGACACTGCGCAAGAAGGTGACGTCATCGATGTTGGTCGCATTGGCGACCGCGCAGCAGCCATAGGCGTTCCAGCTGAGGCCGATGCCGTCCGGCCAGACCGCGATGAACCCGCGTTTGTCGGACTGCGCCAATTGGCCGGAATATTGCCGTTCATTGGCGGCGGTATTGGTGAAGCCGTGCAGGTCGAGCAGCAGCGGGACGGCGCGGTCGCCGCTGTAGCTGGCCGGAACATGGACCAGATAGGTCCGCGCCAGACCGCCAGACACGGTGGCGATCGTATAGTCGCCCGGTGCCAGGCAATTGGCGGTACACGGCGCCGCCGACGCCGCCGGCGTGACGGCGATCCATCCGAGTGCGAGCATCATCGCCGCCATCAGGCGCGCGAGATGGCGTGTCCATCGAACCTGCATTGTCCTCTCCTGTTCTGGTTTATCGGGCGTCCTGCACTGATCCCGGCGGCATTGTATCGGATTGGGCGTCCGGTTGGCGGAACCGCTGCAACTCGGGCGGGAGCGGCGGATCGGTGAAGGTCTTGTGCGCGCGCATGTCGGTCAGGGAGACCGGTAGCGATGCTGCCGGCGCGGGAGCGGCCGCGGGCGGGTGCGCGTGAGCGCCGCCAACCCGGGCAATGGCCGAGGGGGACGGAGGGGGCGAGGGTGCCTCGACGACGCGGACGCCCGCCGGGCGTCGATCATCGGCGGGCGCGGACCCGCATCCGGGCAGGACCAGCAGGGCCAGCCAGATCGGTCGCGGACCGCGTCTTGGAAGAACAGCCTGCATGTTCCTCTCTCCGTGCCGCTTTGTGCAGCTTATCGGATGGAGCCTATCACGGACCTAAAAGATTCGCTAGCGGCATAGTGAAGGTAGTCCGCCGGTCCGTTGGGCGGGTCGCTCAGTCCGGCTTGCGTACCGTGTAATGCAGGTGGACGGCGCCGCCGGTGAGTCGCTCGCAATCGACCAATGACAGCGTCGCCTTGCCTTTCAGTCCATCGCCGGCAGCGACGATCCGTTCGGCGTCGTTGCCGCCGTCGAGGGCGGGCGCGATGACGACGTGGAATTCGTCGACCAGGCCGGCGGCGAAGAAGGTGCCGTTGATGCCGGCGCCGCCTTCGAGCAGCAGCGTCACGATGCCGAGTTCGCGGCGCAACGTGACCAGCGCGTCGGCGAGGTCGATGTCGTCGCCGTCCGCGACGAGGTAGGAGACGCCGTTGGCGGCGAGTTCGGCGAGATGGGCGTCGTCGACACCCTTGCCGAGCAGCACGACGACATGGTCGCCGCCGACGTCGCCCTTGGCGAAATGCAGCTTGCCGCTGCGGTCGATCGCGATCGCGAAGGGACGGGCGTCGCGCGCCTGGAACAGCGACGGGCGCGGCGGGCTGGCGTCGGCGCGTGCCGCCCGGGGATCGCCCTTGGCCATCTCGGCCATCGTCACGCGCCCGACGATCCAGGCGTCCGCGTCGATCCGGTCGTGGAGCTGTTCATAGGCCGCGGTCCAATCCTCGACCGTGCCGTCCGGGCTGTCGGTATAGCGGCTGGGATGCAGGCCGCCATCGAGCGACGCGGTCATCAGACCGATGATGCGGGGACGGTCGGACATGGCTGTGGCTCCTGCGGCAGGGGATCGCGCGTCAACGCCGACCGGCCGTGCCGGGTCCGGCCGCACCGTTCCCGGTCGAACTCGCTAGCCAAGAC
>JAEWJQ010000385.1 GCA_023386515.1 Pseudomonadota bacterium
CGGCACAGGCGTGAAGACCGCTGTGCCGATGCTGACCGCGAATATCGTCGCCGCGATCCCCTGCCCGCGTGTGCGCTATCCGGTAAGTCGTGCGGACGAGCCGCAACACCTGTCGTAACGTGCCCGCCATTCGCTGCGTTGGCGCCACGATCCCCCTCGCCGTTTCAGCAGGCCGGCAATGTCGTCGCGCAGCGCGGATCACCCGACCGCCGACGGACAGCGCGTCGCCCGCGATCAGATCCCGCCCTGCACAACGTCGCGACCACCCGCCTCCAGGGCCTGCGTCAGGTCGGCGAGACAGGCGTCGACCAGCGCGGCGTCCGGGCTGCGGACGACGAAATTGGCGCCGGTACGGCCGTCGCGGAAGAAGGGATAGCTGCCGATCGCGACGCCCTCGTGAGTCCGTTCCGCGTCGCGGAGCAGGTCGGCGACCTCGCTTTCGGCAACCCAACAGCCGATCGTGCCGGAGACGACCGGACGGCCGCCCTGCAGCGTGCCGGTGAGCGCGTCGAGCATGCCGGCGGTGATATGCGGCACGCCGGCCATGACGAAGATGTTGCCGACGTGGATGCCCGGCGCGCCGGAGACGCGGTTGGGGATCAGCGTCGCCCCTTCCGGCACCCGCGCCATCCGCGCGCGTGCATCGGTCAGCCCGCCGCGCGTCTGATAATAGGCCTCCAGGATCGCCATCGCCTCCGGATGGTGGACGACGGCAACGCCGAGCGCCGCGGCGATCGCGTCGACCGTGATGTCGTCGTGGGTCGGGCCGATCCCGCCGGTGGTGAACAGATAGTCGTTCCTCTTCCGCAGGATATTGACCGCCTCGACGATCGCCTCCTGCCGGTCGGGAACGACGCGCACCTCGGCCAGGCGGATGCCCTGGACATTGAGCCAGGCGGCGAGTTGGGCGATGTTCTTGTCCTGCGTGCGCCCCGAGAGGATCTCGTCGCCGATCACCACCAGCGCGGCGGTCCAGATACGCTCAGCTGTCATGACCCTCGCCTTAGCCTCGCAAAACAGCGCCCGCCACGTTATATGATGGCGATGACCGAATATGTGACCGTCACCTCCGACGCGCCGGAGGCGCGCACCGGCGCCATCAAGCTGCATGGCCCCGCCGCCTTTGCCGGCATGCACAAGGCGGGCAAGCTCGCCGCCGAGACGCTGGACATGCTGGTGCCGCACATGATCCCCGGCGTCACCACGGCGGAGATCGACCGGCTGATTTACGATTTCGTCACCGCCGGCGGCGGCGTGCCGGCGACCCTGGGCTATCGCGGCTATAGCCATTCGACCTGCATCTCGATCAACCACGTCGTCTGCCACGGCATCCCGGGCGACAAGACGCTGAAGGCGGGCGACATCGTCAATGTCGACGTGACCCCGATCGTCGACGGCTGGCACGGCGACACCAGCCGCATGTATCTGATCGGCGACGTGCCGCTGAAGGCCAAGCGGCTGGTCGAGGTGACTTATGAATGCCTGATGCTCGGCATCGAGCAGGCGCGGCCCGGCAACCACATGGGCGACGTCGCACATGCGATCCAGCGCCACGCGGAAAAGCACCGCTATGGCGTGGTGCGCGATTTCTGCGGCCATGGCCTCGGCCGGCTGTTCCACGACGCGCCCGAGGTGGTGCATGTCGGCCGCCCCGGCACCGGGCCGGAGCTGCGGCCGGGCATGATCTTCACGATCGAACCGATGATCAACATCGGCCGCCCCGACGTGAAGCTGCTCGACGACGGCTGGACGGCGGTGACGCGCGACCGCTCGCTGTCGGCGCAATTCGAACATTCGATCGGCATCACCGAGGACGGCTGCGAGATCTTCACGCTTAGCCCCAAGGGATACACCCAGCCGCCCTACGCGTAACAGGCGGCATGCCCGCCGCCCTGCTGCCACTGCTCGCCGTCCTGTTCGCTGGAATCGGCATCGCCGTGCAGGCGCCGACCAACGCCGCGCTGGCCAAGACGTCCGGATCGGTGGTGCTGGCGGCGCTGGTGTCCTTCCTGATCGGCTCGGTCGTGCTCGCGGTCGCCTGGGCGGCGTTCGACCGCACCGCGCCGGCCGCGTTGAAGGGTGTGCCCAGCTGGGCCTGGCTCGGCGGCCTGTATGGTGCCGGCTTCGTCGCGGCGATGGCCTATGCGGCGCCACGCCTCGGCCTCGCCACCGCCTTGACGGTGGCGATCGCCAGCCAGCTCGCCACCGCGCTGCTGCTCGATCATTTCGGCCTGCTTGGCCTGAAGACCGAGCCGGTCACGCTGCCGCGGTTGTTGGGCGCGGCGCTGGTGATCGGCGGCGTGGTGCTGATGCGGCGTAGCTGAGCCAGATCCGGTGGCGACCGTCATCACCCCGACGCATGCGCCGCGCAGACCGGCGGCGATGATCTTTATTCGAACGGCTTGCGCCCTGCTCTTCGCCTTTGACCCGACGATGCTGGCGGCACAGGCGCTGCCCGCCTCCCCGGCGTCATCGACGGAAAAGCCGGGCAAGCCGGAAACCGCACCGCGGAAGGACCCGACCGGGCTGATCCTGACCGCGTCGAGCCGTTTGCGTTTCGAAGGGGTCGCCGGCCGTCCCCGTCCGGGTTCGGCGACGGCAGAGGATGCGGTGCTGCTGCGCACCGGTATCGCGATGGAATATGGTCCCGGGCCGCTGGCGATCGGCGCGGAGATGATCGACAGCCGCGGCTACGCGCTGGCCCGCGATACGCAGATCAGCAACAGCGAGGTCAATGCGGTCGAACTGCCGCAGGCCTATCTGAAGCTGCGTCTCGACGACCTGCTCGGCCATGGCCACCACGTGACGCTCGACGCCGGCCGTTTCCTGATCAATCTCGGCTCCGGCCGGCTCGTCGCGACCGACGAATATGGTAACACCGTCAACGGCTTCACCGGCATACGCAGCGATCTGGAGCCTGATCGGCAAACAGTGCTGACGCTATTCTACGTGCTGCCTCAGCAGAAGCTGCCCGACGATCTGACGCGGGTGCGCCGCAATGCGGTGGTGATGGACCGGGAGACGTTCAACCGGGTGCTGATCGGCGGACATGTGCGACGCAAGGCGCTGATTGCCGGCAGCACATTGGAATTCACCTACCTGCGCCTGGCCGAGCACGACGCGCCCGGCTTCGCCACCGCCGACCGTCGGCTGCACACGCTGGACGGACGGCTGAGCCGCGAGAGCAAGGCAGGAAGGACCGATGCGGATGTCGAGGTCGCCTATCAGTTCGGCGACGCCAGCGCCTCGACCGATGCGAGCGCGCGCCATGCCGACGTCTCCGCCACCCTCGTCCATGCCGCCGCAGGATATACATGGGACACGCCGGTCCAGCCGCGCTTCGGCGTCTTCTACGATTATGCGAGCGGCAACGGTCGCGACGCGCGGACGATCGGCCGGTTCGATTCGCTATACGGCAGCCGGCGCGACGATTTCGGCCCGTCGGGCACCTACGGCGCGATCTCGCGCGAGAATATCAGTGCGCCAGGAGTGCGGTTCGAGGCCAAGCCCGGCAAGCGGGTCGAGGCGCTGGCGGACTATCGCGCGATCTGGCTGGCGTCGCGCTACGACCGCTTCTTCGGCGTCACCGATGCGACCGGCCGCTCGGGCCGCTTCGCCGGGCAGCAGATCGAGGGGCGCATCCGCTACTGGCTGGTGCCCGATCACCTGCGACTGGAGAGCAATGCGGCGATATTGTTCAAGGGGCCCTTCCTGCGTGACGCGCCGGCCGCGCTGGCGCGCGATCAGGCAACGGTACGCTTCCTCGAAATCAACCTGCAGGCGACCTTCTGATCCCGTGCCCGCGCGAGGGTGACGAACGGACGCGCAGCCGCTACAGGCGCGGGCCATGACCCAGATCACGCCCGAGATCGTCGCCGAACACGGCCTGTCCGCGGAAGAATATGAGACGGTGCTGCGCGCGCTCGGCCGCGAACCCAATCTGGTCGAGCTCGGCATCTTTTCGGTCATGTGGTCCGAGCATTGCTCATATAAGTCGAGCCGCATCCATCTGAAGAAGCTGCCGACCACCGGCCCTCAGGTGATCTGCGGCCCCGGCGAGAACGCCGGCGTGATCGACATTGGCGACGGGCAAGCGGCGATCTTCAAGATGGAGTCGCACAACCACCCCTCGTACATCGAACCGTACCAGGG
>JAEWJQ010000388.1 GCA_023386515.1 Pseudomonadota bacterium
CCGCGCCCGCTCCTGCACGTCGCGCAGCCCGACATAGGCCTGGGCGACCTGCGCCGACAGGCTGACCTGCGCATCGGCCAGATCGGCATAACGCTGGCCGACGGTGGCGCGCACCTGCTCGACGCCGCGGCGGGCGCCGCCGAACAGGTCGGGCTCCCACGACGCCGTGCCGCCGAGATTGAAGAAGTCGAGCGACGACAGCGAATCGCCACCGCTGCTGCCGCCCCCCTGCCCGCTGCTGCCGGACTGGCCGGTGCTTCCGCCGATGCCCGTGCCGGGAAGCTGGGCATGCAGATAGGTCGCGCTGGCGCTGACGTTGGGCAAGGCGGCGGTCCGTTGCGCGCGGTGCTGCGCCTGCGCGGCGCGTATGCGCGCCTCGGCGGCGTCGATCGTCGGGCTATGCGCCAAGGCATCGTCGACCAGCGCGGTGAGCGTCGGATCGCCCAGCGTCTCCCACCAGCGGGCTACGCCGGGCGCACGGCGGATCGCCGGATCGCCCGCCCGGACGAAGGTGCCACGCGCCGCCGCGTCGGACGCGACCGCGGGCGGCCCCTTGTAATCGGGACCGACCGTACAACCGGCGGCGAGGATCAGCGGCAGCAGCGCGAACGTCTGTTTCATCAATGCATCGCCGCGGGCGCGGCGTCCTTCGGCAAGGGGCGGAGGAACAGGACCAGGGGCAGCACGACGAAGGTGCCGACGCCCATGATCCAGAAGATGTCGTTATAGGTCATGACCAGCGCCTGCCCCTGGATCTGCCGCTCGATCAGCGGGATGCCGGCGGGACCTCCCATGCCGCGAAGATAGTCCTGCACGGCGACGCTGTTGGCGCTCAGCGTTTCCTCGATCCGGCGGGAATGGAACCAGAGCCGCGTGTCCTGCAGGATCGAGATGCCAGCGAGCGCGAGGCTGCCGCCGAGATTGCGGACGGCGTTGAACAGGCCCGAGGCATCGCCCGCATCCTGCGGCGGTACCGCGCGCACCACCGCCTGGCTGAGGAACAACATGCCCAGAATCTGCCCCACCCCGCGCAGCAGCTGCGACGCGGTGAAGTCGCTGCCGTCCGACGTGATCGTCAGATGGGCGTCCATCAGCGCGGCGCCGCCCATGATGATCAGGCCGGTGGCGACCGCGATGCGGATGTCGATCCGCTTGAGCAGGATCGGCACGATCGCCATCATGAACAGGCTGGGGATGCCCGACAGCAGCACGACCTTGCCCGATTGCAGCGCGTTATAGTCGGCGATCGACGCCAAGAACTGTGGAATGGCGTAGGAGGTGCCGTACAGCACGATGCCGAGCACGACGCCCATCAGCGCCACCGCGCCGAACTGACGGTCGAGCAGCAGCTTGAGCTTGATGACCGGTCGCTTGGCGGTGACTTGGCCGGCGAAGAGCAGGGCGAAGCCGACGAACGAGACCAGGGCCATCAGCCGGATCAGTCCGGACGAGAACCACTGTTCGCGCTGCCCCTCCTCGAGCAGCACGGTCAGCCCGCCGAGGCCGAGGGCGAGGCCGGCGATACCCATCCAGTCCGCCTCGCCGAGCAGGTCGAGCCGGCTCTTCTGATGCGGCAGGCCGACCAGCAGCAGCGTGACCAGCAGCGCGCAGATCGGCAGGTTGATGAAGAAGCTGTAGTGCCAGCTGATATTCTCGGTCAGCCAGCCGCCGATCAGCGGACCGATCACCGGCCCCATGATCGCGGTGACGCCGAAGGCGGCGATGCCGATCGGCTGCTGGCTGCACGGCAGCCGCGTTGCGATGATCGTCTGCGCAGTCGGGATCATCGCCCCGCCGGTAAAGCCCTGCCCGACGCGGCCGATGATCATCGCGGTCAACGTGGTGGCGGTGCCGCAGATCACCGAGAAGCCGGTGAACAGACCGGCCGCGATCAGCAGGAAGGTGCGCAGGCCGAGCAGCCGCTCGAGCCATGCCGCCATCGGGATGATGACGATCTCGGCGACGAGATAGGCGGTGGCGACCCAGGTGCCCTCCGTCCCGCTCGCGCCGATCTCGCCCTGAATCGTAGGCAGAGCCGAGTTGACGATCGAGATGCCGAGCGGCGCCATCAGCGCGCCACGCGTTCCGGCGGCAACCGCCAGCCACGCGCCGAGGTCCGCCTTCTGTGCGCCGCCCGCCGGCTGGCTGCCGGCGCCGGAAGCGGCCGCCGCGCTCGCCATCGTCAGCGGCCCTGCTCGCCGAGCTGCTTCTGCTGCTGCTTGAGCCGGTCGAGGTCGCCCTTGGCGCCGATCGTGTCGACGGTGACGGTGACCGACAGGCCCGGCACGAGCAGCCGCCGCGCGGCCGGCGTCGCCTCGATACCGATCCGCACCGGCACGCGCTGGACGATCTTGGTGAAATTGCCCGTCGCATTCTGGGGCGGGATCAGCGAGAATTGCGCGCCGGTGCCCGGCGACACGCTCTCCACCCGACCACGCAATTCGGTGCCGTCGAGCGCGTCGACCTTGATCGTCGCCGGCTGGCCCGGCCGCATCAGCGCGAGTTGCGTCTCCTTGAAATTGGCGGTGATGTAGAGCCGGTCGAGCGGCACCAGCGACATCAGCCGCGTGCCGGCCTGAACGAACTGCCCGACCGTCACCGTCTTATTGCCGACCCGGCCATTGGCCGCGGCACGGATGAGCGTCGCGCCGACGTTGACGTTCGCCGATTCGAGCTGCGCGCGTGCGGCCTGGGCCTGGGCGTCGCCCTGGCGGATCTGCGCGCGGAAGGCGCCGATCCGGCGCTGCTGCATCGTCACCGCCGCCGCCTGCGCGCGCACGTCCTCCGCCGATTGGCGCGCCGCGAGTTCGATCTGGGCGAGCTGCTCGCGCGTCTCCGCACACGAGGCGGCGAGCGGCCGATAGCGCGCGACCTCGGCCGCATCGTGCGCGGCCTTGATCCGCGCCGCATCGAGCTGAGCGCGTGCCTGCGCGATTGTGGCATATTGTTCGGCGATCTGCGCGCGCGTCGCGTCGGATCCGGCATTGGCCTGGGCGATCTGCGCCTGCGCCTGTGCCGCCTGCGCGCGATAGTCGCGCGGATCGATGCGGACGAGCGGCTGGCCCGCCTTCACGTCCTGATTGTCGCCGACCAACACCTCGGCGACATAGCCGTTGATCTTCGGCGCCACCGTGATCGCATCCGCCTGGATCGTCGCGTCATTGGTGTCCTGAAGGAACTTGCCGCGGCTTTCGTAGCGTACGTACCAGAGGATGCCGAGCACCACCGCCACCACCAAGATGACGAGCAGGATCAGCTTGGCCCGCGGGCTCAGCCGCTTCGCGGGCTTCGCATCCGTGTCGCCGTCGCCGGCGTGCGGGGCGCCGGAATCCTGAGAGCCGGTTTGGGACGAGTCGCTCATCGTGATGCCATCCGTATCCATCGCGCTCGCCGGCGCCGCCTTATCAACCAGCGCACCGCGCATAAGCGGACGCCATGTCCGCTATCGCAGGAACACCGGGCGCCGGCAAGGGTTCCGCACTGCACCATGACATCGCCCACACAGCTTGCTCTTGCTTTTGCCACGATGCCGCGCATTCAGAACCGGGTGACATATGACCGACATTGCGCGGGGCTGAGGTGACGGATCGAGCACCCTTGCGTCGCGATGCGCAGGCAAGGCGCGAGGCCTTGCTGTCCGCCGCAGCCGACTGTTTCCGCGACGGCGGCTTCACCGTACCGCTCGAACAGATCGCCGAGCGCGCCGGCGTCGGCCGCGGCACCCTGTACCGCAATTTCGCCGATCGGTTTGCGCTGGCGATCGCGATCTTCGAGCGGGAGATCGATGCGGCCGAGGCCCATATCGATCCGGCCGCCCCGATCGGCGACACGCTGCTGCTGCTCGTGAGACAGGGCGCGCAGGCAAGTTCGCTGTTCCAGCGCATCGCGGTCGACATTCCGCTGACCGATGAAAATCGTGCTCGCTTCGAGGCGCTGCGACAGCGCATGGTACGACTGATGGAGCCGGTCGCGGCGCGTGGCCACGCGGATGGTTCGCTGCGCCAAGACGTCACCGCCGACGATCTGGTGCTGGCGATCCGCATGCTCAGTGGCCTGGTCAAACACCGCCTGCCCGACGACGAGATGGAGATCACACTGGGCGCAGCGCTGCCACTGCTGCTCCGCGGGCTGATCCCCTAGCCGTCGCTCATCGCCGTCCGAAGAGTTTCTCGATGTCGCCGTGCGCGAGTTTTACCCAGGTCGGTCGGCCGTGGTTGCACTGGCCCGAATGTGGCGTCGCCTCCATCTCGCGCAGCTGCGCGTTCATCTCCGCGACCGAGAGGATACGCCCCGCGCGCACCGAGCCGTGGCACGCCATCGTCCCGGCGACGGCATCGAGTCGCTCGCGCAGCGACAGCGCCTCGTCATAGGCGGCCAGTTCGTCGGCAAGGTCGGTGACGAGGCCGCGCGGGTCGGCCTGGCCGAGCAGCGCCGGCGTGGCGCGGACCAACATCGCGGTCGCACCGAACCGTTCGAGGTCGAGGCCGAGATCGGCCAGTTCCGCCGCCCGCCCCTCCAGCCGATCGCAACCGGGCTCGTCGAGCTCGACCACCTCGGGGATCAGCAGCGCCTGGCCGGCCACGCGTCCGCCGGCGAGTGCAGCGCGCATCCGTTCCAGCACCAGCCGTTCGTGCGCGGCATGCTGGTCGACCAAGACGAGGCCGTCTTCCGCCTCCGCAACGATATAGGTCTTGGCGACCTGCCCGCGTGCGACGCCGAGCGGATGCGCCGCGGTTTGCGGCGGCGGCGCCCAGGCCGGCTCGGCCCGCGCTACCGGGGGTGGCGTGAGGAAGGTCGCGCGGCGGTCGTGGAGGCTGTGCGCGCTCGACGCCGACTCGCCATGCAGCGCCAGATAGACGTTCGGATGTGCTACACGCGGATGGTCATCGACGGGCCCGTCCCATCCCGCCTGAGCGGGCGCACCGGCGGCGACCGGCTCGGCCTGCCACATCGCCAGCGCGGCTTCGGCCGGGGGGGGGGGGGGGGGGGGGGGGGGGGGGGGGGGCGCGCGCGCCCGCCCC
>JAEWJQ010000394.1 GCA_023386515.1 Pseudomonadota bacterium
GCAGCAGCCTGTTGCCCGACACCACCACGCTTTTCACCACCGCCCATCTGGTGGTGATCGCCATCTTCGCGCTCCTGGCGATCCTCGGCCTCATCTGGGGTGCGCGGCTGAAGGCGCGTCGCAAGGCGGCCGAACGCGAGATCGTCGCGCATAACGAGGAGGTGCGCCGCGACACGCCCGCGGCGACGCCGCCCGCAGAGCCCCCGGCGACGCGCCCGACTCCGGTCGAGGTGCGCAGGGACGTCGCGGCGCCGACGACCGTTCAGCCTCCGATACGTCCGGCGCCACCTCCAGCGGATGCCGATCCCGCCGCGACACAGCCGCTCGCCGACGAACCGATCGCCGCCAGTGCCCCCCTCACCGCTACGCCGCAGCAGGAGGCCGTCTCGGCCCCATCGGTCGAGAGCGCGAGCAATCCTGCCGATGCCCCGGTGACGCAACTGAAAGGCCTCGGCCCCAAGGTCGCGACGCGGCTTGGCGAGCTGGGCATCACGCGCGTCGGCCAGTTGGCGATGCTGAGCGACGAGCAGGCCGCAGCGCTGGATGCCGAACTCGGCACCTTTCGCGGCCGCCTGACGCGCGACCGCTGGGTCGAACAGGCGCGCCTGCTCGCGGCCGGCGACGTGAAGGGGTTCGAGGCGGTGTTCGGCCGCCTGTGAGCCGCGCCCTTGCCATGCTCGCCGCGACGACGGCAGCGTTCGTCGGCGCATCGGTCATGGCGGCCCCAGCCGAGCCGGCAGCGGTGGCCAGCCCGGCCGCGGTCGTGCTGAGCGAGTTCATCGATCCGGCCCCGCCCTATCCGCAGGCGCATGCCTCGACGATCGTCGAGCTGGCCGATGGCACGCTCGCCGCCGCCTGGGGCGGCGGCAGCGGCGAGGGCCGACCGGACGTCACCATCTGGTTCGCGCGCCGCGATCCGCGGATTGGCTGGACGCGGCCGGTCCCGGTCGCCGATGGCATCACCCCGGGCCGGCCGCGTTATCCGACCTGGAACCCCGTATTGTTCCAGTCGCCGGGCGGCCCGCTGTTGCTGTTCTACAAGGTCGGACCGAACCCGCGCGAATGGTGGGGCATGGTGCGCCGCTCGACCGACGGGGGACGCCATTGGGGCATGGCCGAACGCCTGCCGGACGGCATCCTCGGCCCGATCAAGAACAAGATGGCCGTCGCGCCCGACGGCGCCTGGATCGCGCCGTCCAGCCGCGAGGAGGGCACGCCCGAAGACAATCGCTGGTTCGTCCGCATGGAACGCTCGACCGACCGCGGCGCGCACTGGACGGCGCTGCCGCCGATCGCGTCGCCGATGGGGATCGAGGCGATCCAGCCGAGCGTGCTACACTATCCGGATGGGCGGCTGGAGATCGTCGCCCGCACCCGCCAGGGCGCGCTGGCGATGAGCTGGTCGCGCGATGCGGGACGCAGCTGGTCGCCGCTCGCTGCGATCGACCTGCCCAATCCCAATGCCGGGACCGATGCGGTCACGCTGGCAGACGGACGGCAGCTGATCGTCTACAATCACGCCGGCCACTGGCCCGACCGGCCCGGCGACGGCCCGCGCTGGCCGCTCAACGTCGCGCTGTCCGACGACGGCGTGCGCTGGCATCCCGTACTGACGCTCGAATCGGCGCCGATGCCCGATGGTTATGCCTATCCCGCGGTGATCCAGACCCGCGACGGGATGGTCCATGTCACCTACACCTGGAACCGGACGCGCATTCGCCACGTCGTCATCGACCCGCGGCGGCTGAAGTAGACGGGCCCCGCGCCGGCAGGGCCAGAATCAGACCTGGCTGACGAGCAGCTTGTCGATGCGGCGGCCGTCGAGGTCGACGACCTCGAACCGCCAGCCCTGTTCCTCGAAATGCTCGCCCTCGCCCGGCAGGTGGCGGAAGGCGGCCAAGGCGAAACCGGCCATGGTCGCATAATCACGGTCTTCGGGCAGGTCGATGCCGAGACGCTCCGCCAAGGTATCGGCCGCCATCGTGCCGGCGACCAGCAGCGAGCCGTCGTCGCGCTCGACCACCGACGGCGCGTCGTCGGGATCGGCGTCGGAGACGAATTCGCCGGCGATCGCCGCCAGCAGGTCGGACGGCGTCACGATGCCTTCGAAATGGCCGTATTCGTCGTGGATCAGTGCCATCGGCACCTCGGCCTGACGCAGCTCGATCAAAGCGTCCATTGCATCGATCCGGTCGATCACCACCGGCGCCTTGCGCATCAGCTGCGCCAGATCGAGCGGCTTGCCGAGGAACAGGGCGCCGGCGATGTCGCGCGCCTGGACGACGCCGACCACCGCATCGATCGACCCTTCCGCCACCGGCAGCCGGGTGTGCGGGGACGCGAGCAGCGCATCCCGCACCTCGTCGGCACTGGCGTTGACGTCGAGCCAGTCGACCTCGGTCCGCGGTGTCATCACCTCACGCACCGGCCGGTCGGCGAGCCGGACGACACCGGAGATGATCGTGCGCTCATGCTCCTCGATCACGCCCGACTTGGATGCCTCCGCCACGATCAGGTGCAGCTCCTCGGCGGTGACCTGGTCTTCCGATTCGCGATTGAGGCCGATCAGACGAAAGACCAGCGCGCTCGACGAATCGAGCAGCCAGACCAGCGGCGCGCAGCCGATCGCGATCCAGCGCATCGGCACCGCGACCAGCGCCGCGACCGTTTCCGGCTTGCGCAGGGCGAATTGCTTGGGAACGAGTTCGCCGACGATCAGCGAGGCATAGGTCGTCAGGCCGATGACCAGCGCGAAGCCCGCGGTCTCTGCGCTATGTTGCGACAGGCCCAGTGCCTGCAGCCGTGCCGCGGTCGGCCCGCCGAGGCTCGACCCCGAATAGGCGCCGGCGAGGATACCGATCAGGGTGATGCCGATCTGCACCGTCGACAAGAACTTGCCGGGATCGGCGGCGAGCGTCACCGCGGTCGCGGCGCCGCTGCGGCCGCTGCGCGCCATCGCCTCCAGCCGCGCCTTGCGCGACGAAACGATCGCCAGTTCGCTCATCGCGAAGACGCCGTTGAGAGCGACCAGCGCGAGGATGATGAGGACGTCGATCCAGGGGAAGGGCGGGAGCGGGGCCATCGGCGTGTCGACGCTCTTTGCCCGACATCGACGACGACGACAATGGCCTGCGTCCGGTGCAGGCCGGAAAGCTTGCCTGCCACGGCGGCCATGTCATGGCCGGTTCAGATCGCAGGCGGAACAAGCCGCTTCGGACCTGTGTTCTAAGGACCGATCAGGAAAGGGACGACATGAAGAGCAACATCCTCGCCGCCGCCGCACTGACCGCGCTGGTCGCCACCAGCGCCTGCACCACCGACCCGGAAACGGGCGAGCGACGCCTGTCGAAGACGGCGATCGGCGGGATCGGCGGCGCGCTGGGCGGCTATGTGCTCGGCGACCTGGTCGGCGGGCGGCGCGACCGCACCGAGAAGATCCTCGGCGCCGGCATCGGCGGCCTCGCCGGTGCGGGCATCGGCGCATATATGGACAAGCAGGAGCGCGACCTGCGGGCGCGGACGCGCGGCACCGACGTGCAGGTGGTGCGCGAGGGCGACAATCTGCTGCTCAACATCCCGTCGGGCATCACCTTCGCCTATGACAGCGCGGCGGTGCAGCCGCAGTTCCAGCGGACGCTAGACCAGGTCGCCGATACACTGGCGCAGTACAACCAGACTTATATCGACGTATACGGCCACACCGATTCGACCGGTTCCGACGCCTACAACCAGCAATTGTCGGAACGCCGTGCGGTCGCCGTCGCCGACTATCTGTCAAGCCGCGGCGTCCAGCCGGCGCGAATCGGCACGCGCGGCTTTGGCGAGAGCCAGCCGATCGCCTCGAACGACACCGATGCCGGCCGTGCGGCGAATCGCCGGGTCGAGATCAAGATCGTGCCGATCAACCAGAGCGACCTGCGCCAGTAAGCGGCGGTTTACCACTGCCCCCCCTTCCAACGGCGGGAGGGGGCCGACGCTAGCGCCGCGCGGCGAAGAAGTCGCGCAGCAGCGTCGCCGCCTCGCCCTCACCGATCCCGGCATAGACGTCGGGACGGTGGTGGCAGGTCGGCTGGCCGAACAGTCGCGGGCCGTGTTCGACCGCCCCGCCCTTGGGATCGCTCGCCGCATAATAGAGGCGGCCGATACGCGCATGGGCGATCGCGCCGGCGCACATCGCGCATGGCTCCAGCGTCACCCACAATTCCGCCTCTTCGAGGCGATCCCGACCCAGGGTCGCCGCCGCGGCGCGAATCACCCGCATCTCCGCATGCGCCGTCGGGTCGGAGAGGGCGCGCGGTGCATTCGCGGCGACCGCGATCACCGCGCCCTGCCAGACCAAAGCGGCGCCGACCGGCACCTCCCCCTGATCCGCCGCCGCGCGGGCGGCATCGAGCGCCTGGCGCATCGGGGGCGGCAACGGGATCATGGTTCCCCCGCTGTGCCGCCCCGATAGGCGGGGGTAAAGATCAGTTCGCCGGCTTCTGGACGTCGACGGTCGGCACCGCGACGGTCTTGTTCTCGGTACCGACGCTGACCCGCGCGACGTCCGCCTTGAACTGGGGCGCCTGGACCACGGCCGGGCGGGTCTGGTCGATGTTGATGAAGCCGAAGTACATC
>JAEWJQ010000010.1 GCA_023386515.1 Pseudomonadota bacterium
ACAATACCTCGTGCGGCGCGACCGGCCGCGGCACGCCCTTCTTGACGCGCGGGCCCGTCTGTTTCGGCATCGTAGCCCCGACGAAGGTCAGGAAGCCGCGTACCGCCGACAGTTCGCGCGCCGCCGACGCCTGCCCCAGCCCCTCGCCGCGCCGATGCGCCAGAAAGGCGCGCAGCTCGGCGGCGTCGACGCGCATCAGCGCCGCGGCGTCGACCCGCTCGCCGCGATGCGCCTGCAGGAAGGCGACCAGCCGTTCCGCCGTGGCCTGATAGGCACGGACGGTATGCGCCGAGCGGCGGCGACCATGCGCCAGATGCTCGGCCCAGCGCATGGAGGCGGGGCGATCGTCGTTCATTCCGTCGTATCTTGGGCGGCGGGAGGACTATCGCAAAGACTTTTTAAACCACTTTTCCCCCAAAGCTGATGGGTGACCGAACAGCCGCTCATCGACCGCCCGTTCGACGAGAACGCACGTCTTGCCGCCCTTCATGACCTGGCGTTGATCGACAGCGCGCCGATGCGCGAATTCGACGCCTTGGTCGCGCTGGCCGCCGAGATGCTGGGCTGTCCGACCGCGCTGCTCAACCTGGTCGACCGCGATCAGGTCTGGATCAAGGCGTCCAACGCCCCCGCCCCGCGCCAGGTCGACCGCGACGTCGCCTTCTGCGACCATACGATCCGCTATGACGTGCCGCTGGTCGTGCCCGATCTCGCCGCCGATGCGCGCTTCGCCCACTTTCCCCTCGTCACCGAGGCAGGCAGCCGCTTCTATGCCGGCGCCGCCATCCATACGGTCGACGGCAAGGGCGCGCGCCTGCCGATCGGCACGCTCTGCGTCATCGATTCGCTTCCGCGCTCGCTCAACAGCGCCGGCCATGCCGCGCTGCGCCACCTCGCGACGCTGGCCGAGGCGCTGATCGCCGCCCGCCGCACCGCACTGGAGGCGATCCGCATCGCCACGGTCGGCGAGGAACTGGTCGCGCAGCTCGCCGCCAAGGACCGCATCTTCCGCCAGGCCGAACGGATCGCCGCGATCGGATCGTGGCGGCTGTCGCTGGAGGACCAGGCGCTGGAATGGTCCGACAACGTCTATCGGATCCACGGCCTGCCGTTCGAGACCAAGCCCGATCTGGAAAGTGCGCTGGCCTTCTATCCGCCGCATGCCCGCGGCGGTGTCGCCGAGACGGTCCAGAACACCATTTCCACCGGCCAGCCCTTCGACATCGAAACCGATCTCGTCACCGCCGACGGTCGCGCGATCCGGGTCCGCGCGATGGGTGAGCCGGAACGGGTCGACGGCACGGTCGCCGCCATCGTCGGCGTTTTCCAGGACATCACCGCCCGGCATCGGCTCGAGGTGCAATTGCGCCGCTCCGCCGACACCGACGCGCTGACCGGCATCGCCAACCGTGCCGCCTTCGATCGCGAGCTGGAAGCGGCGATGGCGCGGGCCCGCTGCGACGGAACGCCGCTGTTGCTCGCGCTCATCGACCTCGACGGGTTCAAGGCGATCAACGATTCGCTCGGCCACCAGGCGGGCGACGACGTGCTGCGCCTGACTGGCCAAGCTCTGTCGCAGCCGTGGCTGCGCGGCTGCAAGGCGGCGCGGATCGGCGGCGACGAGTTCGCCTTGATCGTCGAAGACCCCCGTTTCGTCGCCGAGCCCGACGAATTGCGGCTGAGGATCGAGGCCGCATTGCGTATCCCGGTCGAGGCGAACGGCGTCACGATGGCCAGCGCGGGTTCGGTCGGCATCGCCGCCTTCGACGATCAATGCCACTCGCTGCGCGATTTCGCGCGGCGCGCCGATACCGTGCTCTACGCCGCCAAGCGCGCACGCGTCGGCCAGCGGAGGCTCGCGACGGTCGATCGCGCGGCCTGAGGTCCGCCACCCGACTGAGGCGAGTCGGGCCCCGACGGCGTCGGTCTCGTGCCGGACGGCATCGCGCGTGTCATTGGCTGCTTCCCCCCGAGTCGCCGGCGCCCCATATGGGGCACAGCCATGTCGACCCGCGCCCGCGTCCTCGTTCTCAACTCCGCCCTCGGTCCGCTCGACTATCGCGTGCCGGCCGGCATGCAAGTCGAACCCGGCTCGATCGTCGTCGCGCCGCTCGGTCCCCGCCAGCTGATCGGCGTCGTCTGGGAACCGGAGCGGCTGCCGTCGGATGCCGAAGTCGGCGACAACCGCCTGCGCAACCTGCTTGCCGTCGCCGATGCGCCGCCGCTCGGTGCGCCGCTGCGCCGGCTGGTCGAATGGACCGCGGATTATTACCTCGCGCCGCCCGCCGCGGTGGTGCGCATGGCCCTGTCCTCGACCTCGGCGCTGGAGGGTGCGCGCACCGCGACCGAATATCGCGCCACCGGTACCGTTCCGCCACGCCTGACGCCGCAGCGCGAACAGGCGCTCGAGCGGATCGGCGACCGCCAAGGGCTGATCCGCGAACTCGCCGCCATCGCCGACGTCTCCGACGCGGTGGTCCGGGGGCTCGTCAAGGCGGGGGCGATCGAGGCGGTCGAGGTCGACATCGACAGCCCCTATCCCCTGCCCGACCCGGCCTACGGGGCACCGATCCTGTCCGACGACCAGCGTGCCGCCGCCGACACGCTGAGCGGCGCGGTCGACGCGCACGACTTCCGCCCGATCCTGCTCGACGGCGTCACCGGGTCGGGCAAGACCGAGGTCTATTTCGAGGCGGTGGCAGAGGCGATCCGCCAGGGTCGCCAGACGCTCGTCCTGCTGCCCGAGATCGCGCTTACCGAACCCTTCCTCAAGCGCTTCCACGACCGCTTCGGCTGCGAGCCCGTCGCCTGGCATTCGGGGCTGCGCTCGACCCAGCGTCGTCGCGCCTGGCGCGCGATCGCCAGCGGCCAGGCGCTGGTCACCGTCGGCGCGCGCTCCGCCCTGTTCCTGCC
>JAEWJQ010000013.1 GCA_023386515.1 Pseudomonadota bacterium
CGGGATTGCGGTGGCCGAGCGTCCAGATCTCCGGCCGGGCGTTGGCGGTTGCTGCGAAGGGATTGGCGGCCGCCGCGCTGCCGTCCAGGTTCAGCCGGACAATCTTGCCCAAAGTGCCGGACAAATCCTGTGCCGGCGTACCCTGTTGGCGTTCGCCGCTAGTGATGAAGAGATAGCGGCCGTCGGGCGAAAAGGCGAGGCGCGCGCCGAGCTGCCCGCCGGTGGTCGTCGGCGTCGCGCGCCACACTATCGTCAGGTCATCGAGGCGGTTTGCCGTCAGGTTGAGCGTACCGCGTGCCACGGCGAGTCGCTGGCCGCCGGTCGCGGGCTCTGCATAGCTCAGCCACACGCGCCCGTTGCTGGCATAGCCTGGGTCGAGATCGACGTCCTGCAGCCCGAGTTGTCCAGAATAGAAGACACTGGGCACCCCGGCGATGGCGGTCTTTGCGCCGCCGGTGGTCACCAGTTGCAGCCGCCCCGGCTTCTCGGTGACCAGCATGCGCCCGTCGGGCAAGACAGCGATCGCCCAGGGATTGTCGAGGCTGGCGACGACGCGCTGGTCGACCGCCGTAACCGCGATTGCCGGCGTGGTGGCGGAGGGCGAGGGACTCGGCGTGGGCGAGACGCTGGGGGTCGGCGATGGTGTCGAATCGATCGCACCGCCGCTATCGTCGCTACCGCATCCGCTCACCGCGAGCGCCGCGAAGAGTGCCATTCCCCATCGGGTCGTCATGGCGCATTCCTTTATCGCTGTGCGGCGATCAACGACCGAACGATACTGAAGATGCGTGGCGATCAGCGGAAAGAGATCGGCGCGCGCGAGGTGAAAGCATCGGACACTTCGCGGGGGCCGTGCAACCTTACCCTTCCGAACGGACCAGCTTGATGTCACGATCGGCGGCCCAGCCCTGAATATCTTCGCGGCGAAGGGCCGTCGCCATCAGATCGGGAAACTGGTCGGGCGTGCAGGCGAACACGGGGATGCCCAGCGACGCGACCCGCGCCGCAAGATGTGGATCATAGGACGGTCGCCCTGTGTCGGTGATCGCGAGCAGCACGATGACGTTGACGCCCGACACCACCAGCCGGGCTAACCGGTCGACCAGCGCTTCGGCATCGCCGCCTTCGTACAGATCGGTGACGAGCACCAGATGCGCCTTTCCAGGCCGTTCGATCCGGTCCTCGCAATAGGCGACCGCCCGGTTGATCTCGGTGCCACCGCCCAATTGGACGCCGAACAGCACCTCGACCGGATCCGCCAATTCCTCCGCGAGGTCGACGATCGCGGTGTCGAAGCAGACGAGCTTTGTGGCGACGACCGGCAGCGACGCCATGACGGCAGCGAAGATCGAGGCGTAGACCACCGAACTGGCCATCGATCCCGATTGGTCGACGCACAGGATCACCTCGTCCAGATCGACGATGCGCCGCTGTTGGCGCATGAAGCCGATTAGGCGTTCGGGAACCACCGTGCGATGGTCGGGCTGATAATGGCCGAGATTGGCGCGGATGGTACGCGGCCAGTCGATATCGGCGAAACGCGGGCGGCTGCTCCGTCGCGCGCGATCGAGCGCGCCACGGATTGCGTCCGCCGTGCGTGCCTCCAGTCGGGCCAGCAACTCCGCGACCACCTTCGCGATCACGGCACGTGCTGTCTCTTTGGTCTTTTCCGGCATCACCTCGCGCAGAGCGATAAGATCGGCGACTAAGTTCACGTCTGCCTCGACCGTCGCCAGAAACTCTGGCTCCAGCAGCATCTGGCGCAAACCCTTGCGATGGAACGCGTCCTGCTGGATCACCTGAACGATCGGTACGGGGAAGAAGTCGCGAATATCGCCCAGCCATTTGGCGACCCTCGGTGCCGATCCGCCAAGCCCGCCGTGCCCCTTCTTTCCTTCCTCGCCGTCGCCGTAGAGCGCGGATAGCGCCTTCGACATGCGCCGATCACTTTCGGATAGGGGAAAGCCTTCCGCGTCGTCGCCCTCGACGCCCAAGGCGAGCGTCCAGCGGCGTCCGCGCTGGTCCGCGTTCATCGTTGCGCTCCCGTCATCAGCGCGATCACGCGGGCTTCGTGCGCAGGCCAGATCGCGGTGGCCCCGGGCAACAGCCGATAGCTACGCGCACCGTTGCCGGATCGTCCGAGCGCGGCGTCCATCAATCGCCGACGCTCGTTGCGGTCAAGGGCGGAAAAGACCCGCCGGAACAGCGGCAGGTTGGCCACGAACGCGTCTTCCTCCAGCGCTAACAGCCAGGCGTCGACGGCGTCGCGCAAGGCCGCGTCGTGGATCAGCCGTTGTCCGGCGCCCTCCAGAAAACCTTCGAAATAGCCGGCCGCCTTGCTGACCGGCGTTCCCGGTGACAGTATACGGGCGAGCAGCGTCGCCGCGTCGTCGACGGACAGTTCCTCCGCCTCGTAGAGCAGGCGGGCGGCGGACCCGGCGATCAGGCGCGTCGTCTGCTCATCGTCGAACAGCTTGCGTAATGCCGCGTGCCAGATCGCGACCACGTCCGGTGCCAGTTCCGCCAGTTGGATCGCCCCTTCCGCCGCCAGGATCGTACCGCGCAGCGCCGCGGCGGCCTCGGCATCCAGGTTGCGTGCGGCATAAGGGAAGGCGAGCGCCGCCTGCACCACGATGCGGGGCATCAGTCCGGCGAGATGTTCGACCGTCCCGCTCCGTGCCTCGCCATAGCGCAGGATGTCGGCCATGGGCGGCAACGCGGCGAGCAGCGCCTGACAGTCGCTGGTGAGCGCAGCCAGATCTTCAAGCAGGGCAATACCGGCCTGGGTCGCGCGCGGAAGGTCTGCGATCATCGCCCGGCGTACCAGCGCCGCCAGCGCACCGAGATCGTCCTCCTCCCGCATCGCGTCGGTCAGCCGCCCGTCGGCGGCTTCGGCGATGGTCGAGCCATGGACGAGGTTCTCGACGAGTCGCACGGCAAATTCGGGCTGCCAGGCCAACACCCAATTCTCGCGGAAGGTGCCGCGACTGCGCCCAGCATCGGCAAGACGGCCCCAAGGCACATCAAGCGCATCCAGTCGATGCAACAGCGTCGAGCGGGCCAGGCCGCTGTCGCTGCGCAGGTCGAGGGTCAGCGCGCGTTCCAGCGCTTCGGGCTTCAGCCGCGTGGCCCTTTGCTGGCGTTGCAGATCGTCCAGCAACGGGGCCAGCGGCGTGTCCGCGGGGATCACCCCGACCGCCGACCCGATCAGCAATTCGGCGGCGATGTCGTCCCATATCGCACGCTCGCCGTGGCACAGGCAGGCGATCGCCGCCTCGCGCAGTTCCTCGAAGCCGGGATGCGGCCGCGCGCGCAGGGCGGCCAGCGCATGGCCCAAGCGCTGCGCGTCGATCACTGATGCGGTGGACACGAAGCGACCATGTTCGCGCATCACGCGCGCGATGCGGGCGAGCCAGATCGCGTCGCGATCACCGGCGTGGCGCGTGTCCCAGAGATGCGCGAACCATCCCGGCGCGACGACGCCGGCGGCATAGCCACTCCCGCGGGCGAGACGGGGTGCGGTCCAGGGTGCCCAGGTCGCCTTGGTCTTCGCCTTCGGACGCCCTTTGAGCAAGGCGCGGTCGGCGGAGAGGCTTACCTTGGCGGCCAGCGCGGGGACGTGCCACGCGCCGCACACTACGGCGACCGGGCCGTCGCTCTCCTTGGCCGCGCGCGCGATCTCAAGGCGCATATGCGCTTCCCGCGCGGCCTCCAGCCCCGATGGCGGACCGGCCTCGCAGCGCAGCGCAGTCATCGCATCGGCTACGGCGGCGAATACCGGCGTGGATGCCGGATTTTCCTCGATGACGTCGGCCCACCAGGATTCGCCATCGTCATATCCCGCCGCCATGGCGAGCACGCCGATCGGATCGCGGGTAATCGGATCATCGTCGGGGACGACGTCCGGATCGTCGCCGTTGGCGGAGTGCTGGCCGCCCAGCCGATCCGACGAAGGAAGATCGATGAAGCGCAGCTCGGCGCCACGCGCCACCGCCCAGCGTACCGCCTGATATTCGGGTGAATAGTCCGCGAAGGGGAAGAAGCTGGCGCGGGCGGGATCGTCCTCGGCATAGGTCAGCAGCGCGACCGGCGTCGCCATCCCCGGATTGGCGAGCATTGGCAGCAGGTGTGAAGCGTCCGCCGGTCCCTCGATCAGCACCGCCGCCGGCCGTAGCGCGTCGAGCGCCTCCACCAGCCGGCGCGCCGAACCGGGGCCGTGATGACGCACGCCGAACAGCGATACCTCGGCCGCCATCGCGTCAGATCAGCTCGGTTAGCGAGGCGTAATAGCCCTCGAACCCGCGGCGCTTCTTGAGCACGGTTTCCAGATATTCACCGAGCACCGCCTTGTCCTGCACCGGGTCCTTCACCACCGCGCCGATCATGTTGGCGGCCAGCATGTCGGGCGTCAGGCGTCCGTCGTTGAAAAACGTCGCCTGGCTGATCCCGCCGACCATCACGCCGAGCGCCTCGGCGGTGGACAGCCCGCCCGAGGGGGACTTCAGGGCGACCTTGCCGTCCTCGGTCGACCCGGAGCGCAGTTCGCGGAAGATCGCGACGACCCGCGCCACTTCCTCGGCGACGTTCTTCGGTGCGGGCAGGTCGAGGCTGTGCGCCATTTCGGCCACCCGCTTGACGATGATCGCCACTTCCTCGTCCGCGCTGTCGGGCAGCGGCAGGACGACGACGTTGAAGCGCCGCTTCAGCGCCGAACTCAGCTCGTTGACGCCCTTGTCGCGGTTGTTGGCGGTGGCGATGATGTTGAAGCCGCGCCGGGCATAGACTGCGCCGTTCAGTTCGGGGATCGGCATCATCTTTTCGGACAGGACGGTGATCAGCGTATCCTGCACGTCCGATCCCATCCGGGTCAGCTCCTCCATGCGGCACAGCTTGCCCGTCTCCATCGCTCGCATCAGCGGGGTCGGGACCAGCGCCTCCCGGCTCGGCCCATGCGCAAGCAGTTGCGCATAGTTCCAGCCATAGCGGACCTGATTCTCATCAGTGCCGGCGGTGCACTGGATCACCATCGTCGAATCGGCAGCGATCGCTGCGGACAGATGCTCGGACACCCAGGACTTGGCGGTGCCCGGAACCCCGAGCAACAACAGCGCGCGGTCGGTGGCGAGCGTCGCCACCGCCGTCTCGATCAAGCGCCGGTCACCGACATATTTGGGCGTGATGGCGGTGCCGTCGGGCGCCGTGCCGCCCATCAGATAAGTGACGACGCGCTTGGGCGACAACGCCCAGCCGGGCGGACGACGCTCGGTATCGTCCACAGCAAGCGCGGCGAGCTCGCCAGCATAGACCTCCTCGGCGGGCAGGCGCAGCTTCTCGCTCATTCGGTCGGTCTCCTGATGTCGAGCGCGGCGTTGAGCCGCAGCATGTCGAGGCGCGGATCGGAGGCGACCAGCCCCGCCGCCGCCAAATCGTTGAGCGCCTGTCGCGCAGCACTGCGCGAGGCGATGAGGCCGAGGGCCAGCAGCGCGTCTGCGTGATCGCCAGGTCTAGCATCCTCCGATGCCAGCAAGCCAAGCAGCGCCGTGCCTGCGGCGGTGCGGATCGCTTCATCGATCCCGCCATCCCCGCCGACGATCGCCAGCGCCATCGCAAAGCTGGTGTCCTGCGCGCCCAGCAGTCGCGTCGCGACCTGACGGCGCCGGTATGGTGTCAGGCGGGGTGACAGCTCCACCAGCGTCTGTGCATCGATCGTGCTGGCGACACTAGCCGCGTCGGCGACCATGTCGACGATCCTATCGCTGCCGGATCGCGCCGCCATGGCCGCCAATTGCTGATCGCCGAACAGATCCTGGCCCCAGGGCCAGGCGGCGGTCAGATCCGTCGCGGACAGGCCGAGCGCCTGCGCAAACCCGTCGTAGGATAGTGTCTCAAACAAGGTGGCGCGGCGATTTCGCCGGGCGGGGGTCTTCAATGCTTCAGGGACGATCACGCGCGTGCGTCGCAACAGGCCCTTGGTCTGGATGGTGAAGAAGGCGGCGAGGTCCATGCCATCCTCATCGCCGCCTCCGCCGTGACCCAGACGCGCCAGCAGCGCGATCGCCAGCTCCTTGACCCTCGCGCCCCGGTCGCCGGTCAGACGCTCCAGTAGCGGGCGGTCGACGTCGGACAGCGCTGTGGCCAGTGTCTCGAGCAGGCGCAGACGACGATCGGCGGACTCACCGGCGATCTTGTCCATCAGCAAAAGGCTTGCCTGTGCGGGGTCCTGTTTTCTTAGCGCAGCGAACGCCGCATGCCTTGCGGCAGGAGCGAACTCATCCCAATTTTCGATGCTCAGTGTCTCGGGGGCCACCGAGGCGGATCCTGCCGCGGCGGCCCAGTCCTGCCATGCCGCATAGACGGCGGGCACGTCTTCATCGGGCCGGGGCATCCAGTCGCCCGGATGCAGGCTCCAGCCGCGTGCGTCGATAAAATCGAGCAGATGGCGGCGCGTCCGCGCATCGCGGATTTGCTGGAGCAGGCGTCGTGCACGCGGGCGAAGTGCGTCGGGAAGTGGCGGCTGGGCAAGCGCCGGAATGTCGCCACGCGGACGAACCTCACCCACAGGCTGCGCAACCGCCAGCGTGCCGAGCAACTGGCCGGACAGCGCCAGCAGCCGCAACTCCGCCTCCCGCGCATCGGTGTCCAGCGCATCGCGCCAGTCGGCAGGGGCGTGAGCGGCGGCGCTGCCGCCCATCGTCCAGCGCGTCAGCACCGGGCCGAGCGCGTCGAGGATCGCGTCAGCCATGGCCGATCCGCCCCCAAGGCGTCTGCATCGCCAGCATCTCCAGCCGGTTGCCCGACCATAAGGCGGCCGTGCGGGTCAGCTCAGTTCCGGTGACAAGCCCCTCGGCATCGTCCGCCAGCGGCAATGCTGCTCCTCCGGCAGACGGTTGCCACCAGGCTTGGCGGTTCCGATCGAGGCCGATCCGTCCGGAGGGGAGTAGAACTGGCCGCTCCGTCGCCCATGGCTCGGCGAGCAGCGGTGCGGTCAGCGTTTCCTCCAGCGCGACATCCGGCAGGGGCCATTCGAGTGGCGGCCCATCGACACATGCCACGTCCCGCTGGATCAGCAGGGCGCGCAGGGGCATGCGCGCCGGGTAGAACAGCATTTCGCCAACGAACTGCTCGCCCGGAGTGAATGCCGAATGGCGTCGCCCGGCGCTGGCCGGAAAGAAATCAAGCAGCATCGCGAAGCGCGGCCCGCTGGTCAGGTTGAGCAGCCAGGTCGTCTGCGAGACCAGCCCGTCGCGACGCGTACGAACCCGCTCCGCGAGCACTTCCCAGGCGGCGGTCACGCGTGTCGGCGCTGGATCGGCCAGCAGCGTCTCACGGTTCTCGGCCGAAGCGACGACGCGGCGCAGTTCTGGATCACGCGGGTCGGCCCGGAACCCTCGGGCGAGTAGCACCAGTCGCGCCAGTTCCACCGTCGCGCCGCGCACCCTGTCGCCACTCAGCAAAGCCAGCAGCCGCGCGGGCATTTCATCGACATGACCGGCCAGCGCCGCGGCCTTGCCGTCGACCAGCCGTGCCGCGATCCGACGACAGCGTGCGGTCACATCATCGACGAAACCGCCAAGCCCCAGACGAAGTTGATCGCTGACCCATTGCTCCAACGCATCCAGCGCGTCGAGGATCAGACGCTCGGTATCTTCGGTTCGCCGAGCGCTGGCCGCGTTGCGCCGTGCCGTCGCCCCCGGATCGTCCGCGGGCTCGGGCCCGGCGGACCGGGCGGCCTCCAGATCCTTGTCCGCAGCCGGTTTCACGGCCTTGGGTGCAGCGCCGGTCGGGCGCCGACGTGCCAGCCATTCGCCCACCCATTCCGGGGTTTCCGCCACGGCGAACGCAACGATCGCCTCCGCCCTCAGCCAGAACAGTCCAAGGGCGTGTTTGCATGGTATTTTGCGGGACGGGCACGTGCATTTGCTTCCCATGTCGCGAAGGTCGGCCATCACCCGATAGGGATTGGCCCCCGATCCGGCACATTCGCCCCAGATCAGCCCCTCGTCATCGCTGGTGCCGACGCCCAACCATTTCCCCGGCTTCGCGAGCCCGGCGGCGGCGTTTAGCGATGCCTGGTCGGGGGCAAGCTGTTCCACCGCCTCCAGATCGATCGTCAAACTGCCTCCGACCCCGGTCCCACCTTCGAATGATAAGGCGAGACCGCGAAAGCTCAAGGCGGTTTACACCCTTGGAAGGTCTGAACAGCAATGGTTCAGAAAATGTCCAGACATTTTAAACATTTCAATTTTTATTATCGCATAGCTCAGTGCGCTGATCTCAAGACGATTGAGCAGACATGGTCATGTGCTTCGGCGGACACTTTCGGTGATACGGGGCGTAGCTGTCTGAACGGAAGAGCGCGGAACAGTGCAGTTCGAAGAGCTTGCAGAAATGTCCTTCAGCGCCAAGCCTGCGCCGTTCCGCCTAAGGGGCCGCGATTTTCACATGTCGACCTTTTTCACAAGCCTGCACCGATACCCGAAGGGTAGAGGGCAGCTCGGCGATTTGCCGCCATCGGCAGCAGCCCGGATTGTTTGAATCCACTCTATCGGTTCGAAGTAGGCATGCTGCTGAGCACAGCCATGGACCTGCAAAGTGCGGTACTCGTAGACGGAGATCAGGACCGTCGTCGGAGTATTCGCGCCTGCGTACGTGGGAGGTGACCTCGCGATGGCTCACGAAAGCTGGGTCACCGGCTAGCGGTTCGACCCCAGTCGACGTGATGGTCCATACCTCGTTCCGAAGCCTTGATGTAACTCTGCGCGCCTTGCCGGCAAGGAGCAGTGGTCGGCTCCGCTGGCCGACATCAGGTGAACGAAGCCGGGCATATCAAATGGGAGGATGGGGGTGGGGGCGGGCCGCGACCCCAGCCAGGCGAACGTACCGTACGTATAGGGTCGGCTCGTCAGGCTACTCTTATGCACGATCCGCTCGGGTGGGGAGCCGAACTAAGGTCGCTGAGCGGGTGCATGTCTCTCATCGAATTTGGGTCAGCACGTCGATCAGCGCGGCCTCGAGGCTTCGCTCATAGCCAGCCTCGGAAGTGCGCTCGGCGCCCAAGATGCGCGCAGCCCTCCGAACCCGCTGATGCGGTACGCCTATCCTGACCGCGAGTTCGATGTTCGTGACGAAGCGTCGTGCGAGCGCCTCGACATCGGCGATCGGTACCAGGGGTAGATTGCCCGTCGAGTAGCCGCGCAGTACTTCGG
>JAEWJQ010000031.1 GCA_023386515.1 Pseudomonadota bacterium
CCCCAGTCCGACGCCGACCGCGTCGCCGACCAGCTGGGCCACCGCGGCCGCCGCTTTGTATGACGTGCAGCCTGATGCCGCGACCTGCCGCGCCGGCACGCTCAAGGCCACGGTCAAGGCCGACTTCCTCGCCCGGCTGAACGCGATCCGCGCGCTGCATCAACTGCCCGCGGTGACCTATTCCGAGTCCGAGGATGGAGCGGAAGCCGATTCCTCGCTGATGATGGCGGTCAACAAACAGCTCAGCCATACCCCGCCGACCAGCTGGACCTGCTATTCCGCAAGCGGTGCGACCGCGGCGGGATCGAGCAATCTGATCGGCGGCTGGGGGACCGGCCTCGGCTTCGACAGCGAGGACAGCTATCTTGGCCTGTGGCTGACCGAAGGGGGCAGCGCGTCGATCGGCCACCGACGCTGGATCCTCGATCCGTTCCTGGGCAAGACCTCCTACGGCCGGGTCGCGCTGATCCTGCCCGACGGCAGCCGCGCCAGCACCGCGTCGATGCGCGTCTTCAACTTCGCCAACGGCGTCGCAGTGCCGACCGGCCTGCCCGCCTATGTCGCCTATCCGTCCGGCGATTATCCGTCGCGCTATTTCAGCCTGTCGAGCTATCTGTCGTTCAGCGTCGTCGCCGGCACGAGCGGCGCGTTCGGCGCCAATGCCAACGTCCGCTTCACCAATGCGACGATCACCGTCACCGGACCGTCCGGCACCCTGCCGGTCACCGACGTCAGCAGCGACAACGAGGGCTATGGCGTCGCCAACAACGTGCAATGGCGCGTCACCGGACTACAGGCCGGTGTCAGCTATACCGTGCGGATCGCCGGCATCACCGGCGCGCCGCAGGGCGAATACAGCTATTCCTTCCGCGTGGTGAACTGATCGGCATGACGCGGCGGGGCGAAGTCCCATCTCCTGCTGACAAGCGGCGGCCGCGCCCCTACCTCACGGGTCGCGCAGCCACCGGAGGAACCATGCCGCTTTCCGTCGCCGTCCAGATGGACCCGCTCGAGACGATCAACGTCGCGGGGGATTCGACCTTCGCGCTGATGCTGTCCGCCCAGGCGCGCGGCCACCGGTTGTTCCATTACACCGCCGATGCGTTGAACTATCGCGACGGCCGCGTCTGGGCGAAGGCGCATCCGGTCACCGTGCAGCGGCCCGAGGCCGGCCACGCCGGCGACCACTTCCGCTTCGACGCGCCGGTCAGCCTCGACCTCGGCGAACAGGCGGACGTGGTGCTGATGCGGCAGGATCCGCCCTTCGACCTCGGCTATATCACCGCGACGCATCTGCTCGAGCGGATCGCCGACCGCACCCTCGTCGTCAACGATCCGGCCAGCGTCCGCAACGCGCCGGAAAAGGTGTTCGTGCTCGACTATGCGCGCTTCATGCCGCCGACTTTGGTCACCCGCAGCCTGGAGGAGGCGCGCGCCTTCCTCGCCGAACATGGCGAGATCGTCGTCAAGCCGCTGCACGGCAACGGCGGCAAGGCGATCTTCCGCGTCGGGTCGGACGGCGCCAATCTGTCCGCGCTGATCGAAGTGTTCAACCAGACCTGGCGCGAACCGCATATGATCCAGGCCTTCCTGCCGGCGGTGGCGAAGGGCGACAAGCGCATCGTGCTGGTCGACGGCGAGGTGGTCGGCGCGATCAACCGCCTGCCGGGCGAGGGCGAGATCCGCTCCAACCTCGCGGTCGGCGGTTCGGCGGAGAAGACCGAACTGACCCCGCGCGAGCGGGAGATCTGCGCGGCGCTGGCGCCGGAGCTGAAGCGGCGCGGGCTGCTGTTCGTCGGCATCGACGTGATCGGCGGCGAATGGCTGACCGAGATCAACGTCACCTCGCCGACCGGGATCGTCGCGATCGAGCGGTTCGACGGCACCGACGTCGCCGGCCTGATCTGGGACGCGATCGAGCGACAGGTCGCGGCGCGCGGCTGACCGGCCGGCGGCAGGATCCGCGCGGATGACCGCCTTCATCCTCGATGCCATCGCCTGGGGCGGCTATGTCGGCATCTTCCTGCTGATGGCGCTGGAGAACATCGTCCCGCCGATCCCGTCGGAGGTGATCATGGGCCTAGGCGGCATGGCGGCGGCGCGCGGCGACATGGCACTGGTGCCGCTGATCGCCTGGGGCACGGCGGGCACGACCGCGGGCAATTATTTCTGGTATTTCGTCGGGCGCCACGTCGGCTACCGGCGCTTCCGGCCGCTGGTCGACCGCTACGGCCGCTGGCTGACGGCGGAATGGGAGGATGTCGAGCGGCTGCACCGCTTCTTCCTCCATCACGGCGGCTGGGTGGTGTTCGTGTTCCGCTTCATGCCGACCTTCCGCACGCTCGTCTCGCTGCCCGCGGGGATGACCGGCATGCCGCTGTGGCGGTTCCTGCTGGGAACCTTCGCCGGCAGCGCGATCTGGAACACGATCCTCGCCGCCGCCGGCTATTATCTCGGCAGCAACTATGCCGAGCTGGACCGTTACGTCGGCCCCGCCGCGATCGTGCTGACGGTGCTGATCGTGCTCGGCTATCTGTGGCGGGTCGCGACATGGAAGCCGCGCGCCCGGCGCCACTGAGCCGCGCCGCCCGTCACGCCCGCGGATGGGCGTGGCGGTAGACGTCGAGCAGATGCGCCGCATCGACCGCGGTATAGACCTGGGTCGAGCTCAGGCTGGCATGGCCGAGCAATTCCTGCAGCTGGCGCAGGTCCGCGCCCCGGCCCAGCAGATGCGTCGCGAAACTGTGGCGCAGCGCGTGCGGCGTCGTCCGCTCCGACAGGCCGAGCCGGCCACGGGCGCCCTGCACCGCCC
>JAEWJQ010000032.1 GCA_023386515.1 Pseudomonadota bacterium
GCGCAGCGCGAGCGCGTCGCCGAGGCAGGGGGCGTCGTCGAGCGCGAGGTCGATGCCCCCCTGCTGGCCACGCGCGTCGCGCTCCGCCGCCTCGCTGGCGGCGATGTCGGCAAGGTCGACCGGTACGCGTTCGGGACCAGTTGCCGTGCCACGCGCGAAAGCCAGCGCGTCGGACAGCATCGCGTCCATTCGCTCGAGATCGCGTTCGAGCGGTGCCCGGGCGGCCGTGTCGCCGAGCGCTGCGACCCGTAAGCGCATTCGCGTGAGCACAGTGCGCAGGTCGTGCGAGATCGCGCCGATCATCAGCGAGCGCTCGCCGAGCAACGTCACGACGCGCTCCTGCATCGCCGCGGCGGCTTCGCTGGTCCGGCGAATATCCGCGGCTGCGGACACGGGGCCGGCGATCGTCACCCGCGTTCCGTCGAAGGCGAGCATGGCGCGGACGACCCGGCGCAGCGGCCGTGTCTCGCGCGCGGTGGCCCAGAGCGCGAGCAGCACCAGCAGCGTCGCCGCGGCACCCATCCACTGACTTGCCGGCCATCCGAGCAAGCGCGGCGCGTCCTTGTCGCCGGTCGAATTCGTGTCGATCACGATGACCCGGCCATCGGGGAGCCGGGCGGATGCGCGGGCGAGGAAACCCTCGACGCCCGAAGAGCTGTCGCGGGGTCTGAAGACAGTACTGACATAGGCCCGCACCGAGATGCCGCTGCGGATGAAGCTGCGCAGACGCGCGGTGAGCCGCGGCGCGTAGCGCAGGTCGGGGGTCACAGGTTCGGTGGCCAGGATCCTCGTCGCGACATCGAGCCCGTTCGCGCTGCGCAACACGAGCGGCAGCCTGTTCGGAGGTTCAGTCGCGGCAAGATCGATAATGCCGGCGGCGAGCTGCAGACGCGGGAACGGCCCCTGCCTGAAGGTCGGGCGATGCTGCTCGCGTATGTAGAACAGCGTGACGCCCAGCGTGCCGAGCAGGACGAGCGCGCCGAGCAGAATGAGGATCAGCCGTCCGAACAGATCGAGCCGGCGGATCATCCCCTTCGTACCGCAGCGGCGAGGATGTAGCCGGCGTTGCGCACCGTCCGGATCAGACCCGCGACTTCGCTGCCCCCCTCTTCCAGCCGCCGGCGCAGGCGACTGACCTGCATGTCGATCGAGCGATCGAAAGCATCGGCGGCGCGGCCGCGGGTCAGGTCGAGCAGCCGATCGCGCGACAGGACGCGTTGCGGCGCCTGCGCAAAGCTGAGCAACAGGTCAAACTCGGCGGCGGTCAACGACAGCTCTGCGTCGCCGACTAGGACACGCCGCGCGGCTGGGTCGATCGCAAGATCGGCGAGGATCAGCCGCTCGCCCTCGATCGGTGCCCCACGGCGCAGCACCGCGCGGATGCGGGCAAGCAGGACCTGCGGGTTGAACGGCTTTGACACATAGTCGTCGGCGCCGCCGTCAAGCCCCGCGATCCGGTCGCCGTCCTCGTCGCGCGCGGTCAGCATCACGACCGCCGGGCCGCCGCCCGCTCGAACCCGGCGGCAGATCGACAGGCCGTCTTCGCCGGGGAGCATCCAGTCGAGCACGACGAGCGCGACCCTGCGGTGGGCCAGCACGGCATCGAGCGCCGCCCCGTCACGCGCGGTCGCGACCGTGAAGCCATTCGCCGAGAGAAAGGCAGCCAGCAACTCGCGGATGTCCGCATCGTCCTCGCAGATAGCGATGAGCGGCTGGTCGGGCATGGTCGCATCAAGCGCCCAGCCGCTTGTGGAAGCAAGCGGCGTTACAAATTGTTACGCAAGCCGGGCAACGTGTCACGAGCCGGTGAAGGCAAGAGCTGATATGGCCTCACTCAATCCGGAGCCTGCGCATGAAGACGATTGCGATGCTCATCCTTGCGGCGACCGCCGGCGCGGCCAGCGCCGCCGACTTTCCCGAGTGCAAGGTGCGTACCTTGGCACCCGTCACCGATGACGGCGGCTATCGCAACCCGGCGGCGACGATCCTGCCAGCCGATATTCTGCGCCGCGACGCGCACGGCGTCTCCTACTGCGCGCACGGCGGAACGTGCGTGCCCGAGCGCGTCCGCGGCCGGCAGGTCGCGCGGCTGATCAATTGCCGTCCGGGCAAGTCGATCGGCAACGGCGACTATCGGCTCGACCCGGACCCGAGGACGATGGGCGCCGCAGACGCGCGCCGTTTCCTGAGCGCCCGTCAGGTCGGCGACAAGTTGGCGGCCCTCGATTTCTCCAATGCCGCGATCGGCAGCTGGTCGAGCGACTATGCCACCAATCCCGCATCGCCCAATGGGCGGCTGGTCGCCCGAGCGCTGGCAGGCTCGAGCAAGGCTGTCGCCGAGATGAAGGCCAAGCTGCCATGATCCGTCATGTCGCCATCATCGCTGCGGGAATGCTCACGGCGACGGGCGTGCAGGCGCAGGAGGCGCCGCGCAGCATCGTCCCGATCCGCGAGGTCGACATCCGCCCAGTCGGTACGCCGCGCTACGTCATCGATGTTGTCGTCAATGGCGCGCCGATGATGGCGGGGCTCGATACCGGCTCGACCGGGTTGCGTCTGCTGCCACGTGCCGCGGCCCGGGCACGGGTCGCGCCGAGTGGCGAGGCGGAAACCTATTCCTACGGCAGCGGCGTCGAACTCGACGGCCGGCGCGTGCAGGCCGATGTCGCGATCGGTGGCGCGCGCGGGCGCGTGGCAATCCAGGCGATCGATCACGTGACGTGCGTGGCCCGCCAGCCCGACTGTCCCGCCGCGCGCGTGTCCCCGGATGCCTATGGCCTGATGGGGTCCGGACAGCCGGGGCAAGGATTTCCCGCGATCATCGGCATCCGGTTGATGTCGGGACGCGTGGACAACCCGTTCCGGGCGCTGGGTGTCCGTCGCTGGATCGTCCACCTGCCTCAGCGCGGCGGTGGAACGGGCGCGCTGGTCCTCAATCCCGACGCGCGTGACCTTACCGGCTTCGTGCCGCTGCAGCCCGGCGCGGCCAATCCGCGCGGCACCGTTGCGGGCTGCGTTTCGCTCGCCATCCCCGGGGCGGAACGGCTGTGCGGTCCGACCCTGCTCGATACCGGCGCGCCGGGGCTAACCGTGCTGGATGCGGCGGCGCCGCCGCGGTGGCAGGAGGGAAGCCGCGCACGGATCGACTTCGCCCCGATGCGCGGCGGACCGCCGCCGGCGCTTGGCTTCGTGACTGGCGACAAGGCGCATGGTGCGCACGCCACGTTCAAGCCGGGCGGCAGCGACCGTGTCACCATCCATGCGGGCACGCTCCCCTTCTACGCCTATGACGTGCTGTTCGACGCCGATAGTAACACGATAGCGGTGCGGCCCAACCGTGAGGCGGGGCCAGCCGTGGTACCGCTGAATAAATAGGAGGACCGTGTGATCCTGCCCCTGATAGCCGCGCTCGCCGCCGCTGCATCCGCCGACCTTCCCGTCGGCAGCCGCTATGTCTCGCTCGGCAGTTCTTATGCCGCCGGGCCCGGCGTGGGCACACCAGATCCCGCAAGCGGCGCCTGTGCGCGGTCGATGTCCAACTATGCCCGGCAAGTGACGGCGCGTCGCCACCTACGACTGGTCGACGCCGCCTGTTCTGGGGCAACGACCGCCAACATCCTCGACCATGGCCAGCACGGCTTTTCGGCGCAGATCGCGGCGGTGACCTCTGATACAAGACTGGTGACGGTCCTGATTGGCGGCAACGACATAGACTATGTCGGCAATCTTGGAGGGCTGACCTGCCGCGACACCGGCGGTGCAAATTGCCATGTCCTCGACGCCGGCGACGTCGAGGCCCGGCTCGCCGCGCTTCCCGCCTCGCTCGACCGCGTAATCGCCGCCGTTCGGCAACGCGCCCCTGCGGCGCGGATCGTCCTCGTCGGCTATCTACCCGCCATCCCGGCTAGCGGCCCCGGCAACTGTGCGGCGGTTCCGCTCACCCCGGCCGACGCATCGCGAATGCGGGGGGTGGCGATCCGCCTCGCCCAGGCGATTGGCGGCGCGGCCAAGCGCAATGGCGTTGACGTCGTGCGCTCGACGCTGGTCGGCGAAGGACATGACGCATGCACACCGCAGCCTTTCGTCGCCGGCTTCCACCCCGCGGCCAATCCCGGATGGCCCACGCCCGTCCCATATCACCCGAATCAGGCCGGCATGAACGCCATAGCCGCCGCGCTCGACAAGGTTCTCGATCGTTGAGTGAGGCGACTGCCCTCGAGCTAGCGGTGAGGACCGAGGTCTCAGCAGACCCAGTTACGGTCATCCGTCTCCCCTTCCCCACTGCCCAACTTCGGCCATTCATCAATATCCGGAGTATGACCGCTCTCGACACATCACCTTCAGGGCTCGACTTTCGTGGTCTGGGAGGATTGCAGACGGTCCGCGTGCAAAGACGGAAGCGTCTATATGCGACGTGCCGCGAGGCTTATGTCGGGCCGGCAGCTAAGCCGCCGCTTCTAAATCGCGTAAGCTGCGGCCCCGCGTCTCTCTTCCTGCGCGTCCGATCAGTACCGCTGACAGCGTCATCGGTATGACCAGCGCAAGTGCCGCGCCTCCCATCGTAGGGATCAGCCCGGCAAAGGCCCCAAGCTGAACGGCAACCCCGCCGAACTTACTGCTGCCCGCAATGAGCCCGGTGGCACGACCGCGAACGCGCAAAGCGTAGTTTTCAGCTGCATAGGGTAGGAGAACGGCGATTAAGCCGTTGGTGCCAACGACCAGTAACGCGATCACCGCGATGAGCAACGGCGGAAAGGCCAGCGTGGGTGTCGGCAGCAAGGCTCCGACAAGGCCGAGAACGGTGAGGAGTATCGTGCCGATCAGGGTACGCTTGCTGCTCCAACGGCTGTAGAGCAAGGCTGCGATCATGATTGTGGGCAGCGCAACGAGTGCTGAACTGGCGATGATACCACTCGCAATTTCTGCGCTGAAACCTCGGTCCTGGAGGTCGGAGGGCAGCCATAGCAGCAGTCCGAAGTTGACGAAGCTCCATGACAGGGCAGTAATTACCAATGCAATGGTTAGCTCACGGTGATGAGCCGCTGCGCTGCTAGCATCGGCTGCAGGAGATCGAGGCGCGCGCCTGACTATGCCGAACCGGCAAGCCATGGCAGCCAACTCGGCATCCATGCCGCGTTCGATCAGAAAGCGCGGAGACTCGGGGATCCACCGCGCCATCAAGAGCAACAACAATCCGGTCGGAAAGCCTTGCAGCCACAGGCTGCGCCAGCCGAAGAGGGGCTCGAGAAGATGCGCGGCACCACTAGCCGCGAGGTAGCCGCCAACCAGTCCAGTACCGCCGACCAGCACAAGCACCCAGCTCCTGTGCCGCGGCGGCATGATCTCAGCCAGCAGCGTGTAGACGACGGGCAGCATGCCTCCAGCCGAGCAGCCCATCAGAAAACACATGACCAGGTTCCAGCTATAGGATGGCATGGCTCCGCAGATGGAAGTCGAGACGAACAGGATCGTGGACAACAGGATCGACACGCGTCGACCGTAGATGTCGGCAAGCCAGCCCCATAGGAACGAGCCGACGGTGGTGCCGGTCAGGGCAACGAACGGCAGCAAGGCGACGGTCGATTTCGCGAGACCATACTCACCCCGCATGCCGGGCAGCACAAAGCCGAGCGTTGCTGGCTTCATCGTGTCAATGATCAGTCCGAGGGTAAGCACCACCAGGACGGCCGCATGCGAGCGCGTCAGAGGAGTATTGTCAGGCGCTTCGAAGGCAACTCGGGCACTCGCGAGATGGTCAGGCCGCTTCTTCGGAAGCGCACCAAAGATCGCAGCTGGCACGCCAATGCCAATCAGCGCCATGCCAAGGTACATCCACCCGTCCATGGGCATACCCGACAGGTGATTGCCCATCGTATGCGCCATGGCCAGCATTGGTAAGTGAAGGGCGACCCCAACACTGATCGCCGCACAACCTGCCCAGAAGAGCAGCCAGCGTTCTCCGACAACCGAGCTTCTGCGGCTGCTACTGCCGTTCGCCATGGATCTACCCCTACCAGTAGCAGCGGCATACGCCACGCGGCTTGCCTGCTACAAGCAAAGCTCCTGCTCCGAGCTCGGATGAGCTTCATGGCTTACCGCATGGCTGCTTTCAGGCTCCTGCATCATGAATACGAGCGTCCGGCTCCAGGCGGAAACAACCGCCCTACTCTGCCGTCGAGGAGACCCACAAGCAGACGCTCTCAGCCTCTCCACGACAGCCGACTTTCCGACATTCGTTCATAACGCCACCACCGCCGCCATACTCGCTCAGCGCAGGTGCAAGAAGTTTTCTCAGCGTCCCGCAGTCGCGACGCGGGATTTGAGGAAATTCGCCATCAAGGCATTGGCCTCATTGGTCTCGGGTATCGACATATAAGCCCAGAAAGCGTGTGGCAGTCCGTCGAATACGACGAGCCGCGCATCGACTCCCTGTTCCATCAGCTTGCGCGCGAAGATCGAAGTCGGGCTGAGCAGGATGTCGCGCGTGCTCGTGACCAGCAGGGTCGGCGGAAAGCGCGACACGTCCCCCTTCAGCGGCGACAGGATCGGATCATCGACCGGGGTCTTGCCGACATAGGCCGCGACACTCTCCGTCATCGTCCTGGCACCGCCGGGCAGCGGCATCCAGGATTCGGAATCGCCGCTGGTGGTGAGGTCCGCGCTCCCCGAGAAATAGCCCATCGCAGCGGGCATCGGCCGCTTCATCGTGGTGAGCCGCGCTAGGAGCTGCCCGCTCAGCGCCGCACCGGCGGATGTCCCGTAGACACCCATACGCGCAGCCGGGTGATCCTTTTCGAGCGCTTGATAAACCGCGAGCGCATCGTCCAGCGCCGCCGGAAACGGATGTTCCGGCGCCAGACGGTACAGCACGGCAACAACCGGGATACCGGTCAGCGCGGCAATCGGGATGGTTTCGGTGAGCGATCCTGAATCGGCCTGGAAGCCGCCGCCGTGCAGGTTGAGCAAGACGGGGCCGTTGCCGAGCGTCGCTACGCCCTTCGGCAACAGGATCCGCACCGGCACGCCGGCGATCGTGGCACTTTGGACCCGGACGTCGTAGCGCTTGGCCAGTTCGCCGCCCATGCCTGCCTGCAGATCGGCGACGAACCGTCGCTGCGCCTCCAGCGGCGGCGCGGGATCGGGCACCGGAGCCGCGGCCATGGCCGCTGCCAGCGCGCGTCCTTGCGGACTGAGCGTGTTGGGCAGATCCCATTTGGCCAGGTTCTTCGCGGCGGGCGCCACGGTCTGTGCGGTCGCGGCGCCCTTCGCCACGGCCGCGACCATGGCGGCCATCACCGCCTTGTGGATCAGATAGCGGATCTTCGAGGGCATCGCTTCAACTCCGTTCCAGAATGTCGACCGGCTCGCCGCTGACCGCTTGGTCACGACGTGCCGCGCGCGAACGCGGCCACGCGAGGGCGACCGCCAATGCCGCCAGCGCAGCCATGACGAGATAGGCGGTGAACGCGCCGCGCTGCCACAACAGGCCAGAACCGGCCGTCGTCGCCGCCAGCGCGAGGCCCAGCAGGACCGCGTTCAGCCCCTGCGCCGCCGCACTCGACGCGAGCGGCACGCGCGTCGCGATGACCAGCATCGTACCCAGGATCGCGCCCGTCGCGGTGACGGCCTGCAACAGCTGGACGACGACCAGGATCGCGGCCGGCGGGTCACCGGCCATCACGACCCATCGCAGAACCGCGACGCAGCCGGCCATCCAGATCAGCACGCCGGGATCCCTGCGTCCCAACAGCTTCGACCCGAACCAGAAGGCGACGATCTCCGCACTCACCGCCACGGCCTGGAGCATGCCGATGACGCCCGTCGAGATACCGCGTCCCGCCCATTGGATGGGGCCGAAGCTGGTCAGCACACCGTGGCTGGCCATCACCAGCGCCGCGGCGACGATGAGCCGCATCAGCGTCTGGTCGCCGATCACTTGTCGCCAATTCCCCGACGCTCCCCCGGCCGCGTCCGTGGGGATCCGGTCCGACGGCAGCGCCAGCGTCGCCAGCGCAGGCAGCAGCAGCAGCGCGGCGACGAGCCAGGGCAGCGCCGCGATCCCGGTCAGGCCGAACACCCAGCCGGCGCCGGCGCTCGAGACCACGGCCCCGATCGAGCCCCAGACGCGAAGCCGACCGAAATCGAGCCCGTCCCGCCGGACGGCCATGACCGCATAGGCGTCGGTCAACACCGGGATCTGATCCCACATCGTCGAGAAGGCGACGACGATCAGGATGCGGCCCAGATGGTCCGGCTGGCCGAGCAGCAACGTGATGAGCACCGCGGAGCCCAATGCGGTGAACGCGATGGCGTTGCGCACCCGTCCCGTCCGTCCAGCCCATGCCGAAAAAGGAGCGACCGTCACCAGCCGCAACATCAGCGGGATCGCCATAAGCAGACCGATCTCGCCCGGCGTCGCACCCGTGCCGGACAGCCATAACGGCAGGAAGCCGAAGAAGCCGAAGTGGAGGTAAACAGCCAGATAGAGTGCAGCGATACGCGTCGAAAGCCTGGAAGGCCGATGTACCGCGGGAGCCGAGGCCGAAGTAACCATGTCCGGCCGGGAGGACGACAGACTCATGGAGCGCTCCTGCAAACTCGATCTGTGCGGTGAGCGCGTCTCTGCATTGAGAATGGGCCATCGCAATAGGTGCGGAGGGCGCAGGTCACCGGCCGGTCTCCGCGTCGGCACCGGCCAGCCCGAGCAGATCGATGAAGGTCGCGGTAACCCCGTTGGTCCAGCCGAACCCGATCTGCGGCAGATATTCGCCGCCACCGCCGCCCGTGCGACGCTCGACGTCATATTTCTCGTGGATCCAGCCGCTGCGCTGGAACTCGGCATCCACCGTACCCACCCAGCGCGCGGCGATCGTGTCGGCCAGGCGGCGGTAGCCGTACCGGCGCAACCCGGCGAAGGCGATCCACTGCAACGGCGCCCAGCCGTTCGGCCAATCCCATTGCTCGCCCGTGTCGATCAGCGTCGTGCGAAGGCCACCGTCGGCGAGCAGCCCGGCGGGGGTGGCCTGCGCCACCTGCGCGGCCTGCGCCCGGCTCGCGACGCCGCTGAACAGCGGCATCAGCGTCGCGGCGGTGAGGTGCCGGCGCGGCTCCGCCGTGTCGAAGTCGACGTCGCAGAAATATCCCGCATCGTGCCAGAGCCAGCGATGGATCGCCGTGCGACGCCGCCGCGCCGCACCGTCGAAGCGGCGGCCGATCGCATCCTCGCACAGCGCATCAGCCAATGCCGCGATCGCGCGCTCCATGCCATACAGGCAGGCGTTGAGATCGACCGGCACGATCTCGGGCGTACGGATGCTCTCCAGCCCGTCGCCGTCAGCGAACCATCGCGACGAGAAGTCCCAGCCGCTCTCCGCGCCAGCGCGTAGCGCGCGATAGACATCGGCCTGCGGCCGTCCCGATCGATCCGCCGTGGCGACGTCCTCCAGATAGGATTCGTCGCGAGGGCTCGCGCGATCGTCCCAATAGCGGTTCAGCACCGCGCCGTCCGGCATCCGCACGACCCGATGTGCGCTCTCCGCCGGGCCAAGCCCGGCCGCGCCGTTCATCCAGAATGCATGTTCGATCAGCAGTGCCTCCAGCCGCCGACGCATCGGCCCCGGCCGCGCATCGGGTACCAGGCCCAGCATCGCGTAATAGAGCGGCGGCTGGGAGCGGCTGAGATAATAGCTGCGCGTCCCGTTCGGAATGCGGCCATAGGTCGCGAGCAGGTCGGCGAATGCCTCCACGGTGTTGGCGGCGACCTGTTCGAACCCGTCGCGGATCAGCCCCAGGATCGTGAAATAGCTGTCCCAATAGTACAGCTCGGCGAAGCGGCCGCCCGGCACCGGATGCACGCCCGCGACGGGAAGCAGGGAGCAGCCCGCCGTCGGCGCCGCATTCTCGTGGCAGAGGTCGGGCCAGACCGACCGGAGATATGCCCGCAGGTCGCGTTCGCCGTGCGCCGCATGCACCCGCGCGGGGGCCGGCAGCCGGAAGTTCTCCGCGACGAAGCCGCGTAGGGTGGCAGCCCCCGGCGGCAGCGCGGCGAAGGCCTCCCGGATCTGGCATGGCGCGCGCAGCGGCACCGCGTCGGCGAAGGTCTTGCCGTCCTCGAACAGACGCGCGAGCTGCACCTCGGACAGCAGCGGACCATAAAGGTCCGCGGGTGACGCGATGGTGGGCGCGGTGTGCATGACGGGCGATACCTCCGCGAGACGGACGGACACCCCCGCCTACCAGTGGAAGCGCAGCTGCGCCCCATAGGTCCGCGGCTCGCCATAGGTGTAGGTCACCGTCCCGCCGCCGACGTTGTAGAGATCCTGCAATCCGGTTGCGAATGTGTTGTTCGTCGCATTGGCCATGAACAGCGTCAGGTCGAGGTTACTACCACCGATCCCCTGCACGCCCGCCCGCACCGCCAGCGTGTCGTAAGCAGGCAGATAGGGCACGCGGGCGAGGTTGTTCTGCGCGGTCGAGAAGCGGCTTTGATAGGCCCAGTTCGCCGACAGCGAGAGCGTGCCGGTGCTGCCCAGGTCGTGGCGGTAATTGGCGCCCAGCGTCACCTTGTGCTTCGGGGTATAGGGGAACGCCGCGCCCGCCAGGATCGCGCCCGCCGAAGCATCGGTGACCTGGGTGTATTTCGCATCGGTGTAGGAATAGCTGCCGTTCAGCGCGAGGCCCTGGAACGGCTCGATCCCCGCGGTGACCTCGACACCCTGGATGCGGCCGCGCGCGGCGGTGCGCGTCACGTTCAGGATCGTGCCCCCGATCGCCTCCTGCGTGGTGCGCTGGATGTTCGTATAGATGCCGCGATAGGCCGCGACGTTGAAGCGCGTCGGCACGCCGGCGATGCGCAGCTGGCTCTTCAGGCCGACCTCGACGTCCTCCAGCTTTTCGGGCGGGAAGGTGCGGAAAGGCGAATTGGCCGGCACCGGCCCGTTGACGCCGCCCGCCTTGAACGCGTCGCGCGCCGTCACATAGGCGTGAACGCCATCGGCAAAGGCATAATCGAGCGACGCGTTATAGCTCGTGTATTCGAACTTGCCTGCGCCGCTGGTCGCCGGCAGCACGAAGATCTGCGTATAGTTCGATGTCTCGTCCCACGTGTGCCGCAGGCCGCCGGTCAGGCTGAGCCCGCGGATCAGCCCCGCCTTGCCGAGATCGATCGTCGCCTGGCCGAACACCGCATGGCTGCGCGCGCGATTGTTGATGATCGCCGGCACCGGCCCGACCAACGCCGTCAGCGGATATTGGATGACGAACAGGCCTTGGT
>JAEWJQ010000085.1 GCA_023386515.1 Pseudomonadota bacterium
GGCGACGTCTTCCTGATGGGCGACAATCGCGACGACAGCGCCGACAGCCGTTTCCCCTATCCCGCCGGCATGGGCTATATCCCGATGGAGCGGATCGAGGGCAAGGCGGTCGTCACCTTCGCCTCCAACGACGGTTCGGCGTCGCTGTGGCGGCCCTGGACGTGGCTGTCCGGCTGGCGCTTCTCCCGGGTGGGAGAGGGCTTCTGAGCGGCGCGATCGAAAGCTGGCTCGGCGCGACCTTCGGCCGGGCGCCCCGCGACCTTGCCGCCTTCACCCGTGCGTTGACCCACGGCAGCCAGGCGGCGGACAATTACGAGCGGCTCGAATTCCTCGGCGACCGCGTGCTCGGCCTGGTCATGGCGGAATGGCTGTGGGAGCTGTTCCCCGAGGAGCCGGAAGGACAATTGTCGAAGCGGCTGAACGCGCTGGTCACCGGCCATGTCTGTGCCGAGGTGGCCCGCGAACTCGGCGTGCGCGATCACCTGCGCCTGGGCAAGCAGGCGCGAGACGACGGTGCGTCGGACAGCGACAATATCCTGGGCGACGTGATGGAGGCGCTGATCGGCGCCTTCTACCGCGAGGCGGGACTGGTTGCGGCGCGCGGCTTCATCCGGCGCGCCTGGGCCGATCGCGTCCATCGCACCGACAAGGCGCCGCAGCACCCCAAGTCGGCGTTGCAGGAATGGGCGGCGGCGCACAATCGCAAGCCGCCGGAATATAGCGTCGTCGAACGGTCCGGCCCGCACCACGCGCCGCGCTTCACCGTCCAGGTCAAGGTCGGCCGCCAGCTCGAAGCGAGCGCCACCGGCACCAGCAAGCAGGATGCGGAAACGGCGGCGGCCAAGGCGATGCTGGCGCAGGTGAAGGGGTAAGACGCTTGCCCAACGCGGCGCGCCTCCCCAAAGGATGATGATGACCCAGACCCAACATTGCGGCCTCGTCGCCGTCGTCGGTGCGCCCAATGCCGGCAAGTCGACGCTGGTCAATGCGCTCGTCGGCCAGAAGGTCGCGATCGTCAGCCCCAAGGCGCAGACGACGCGCACCAAATTGCTCGGCGTCGCCATCCAGGATCAGGCGCAGATCCTGCTGGTCGACACGCCCGGCATCTTTGAACCGCAGCGGCGGCTCGACCGTGCGATGGTTGCCGCCGCCTGGGGTGGGACGGAGGGCGCGGACCTGATCGCCTTGGTCGTCGACGGCAAGGGCGGCATCGGGCCCAAGGTCGAGGGGATCGTCGACGCGCTGAAGCACCGGACGGAGCCGAAGATCCTGGTGCTCAACAAGGTCGACGTCGCGGACAAGCCCAGGCTGCTGATCCACGCGGAGAAGCTCAATGCGATGATGACCTTCGCCGACACCTGGTTCGTGTCGGCGCAGACCGGCGACGGGCTGCCCGAGCTCAAGAACGCGCTGGCGGCGGCGATGCCGGCCGGGCCGTGGCATTATCCGGAAGACCAGGTCTCCGACGCGACCGAGCGGGCGCTGGCCAGCGAGGTGACGCGCGAGCAGCTGTATCTGCAGCTCCACGCCGAACTGCCCTATGCCAGCGCGGTCGAGACCGAGGCCTATACCGAACGGCCCGACGGTTCGGTCGAGATCCATCAGCAGATCCTGGTCGAACGGCCGACCCAGCGCGCGATCGTGCTGGGCAAGGGCGGCCAGCGCATCCGCGAGATCGGCGCGCGCGCACGTACCGAACTGGCGGCGATCATGGGCTGCCCGGTCCACCTCTACCTCCACGTCAAGGTCAAGCAGGGCTGGGACGAAGACCGCGAGGTCTATCGCGACATGGGACTCGACTGGGTCGACTGAGCGGCGAGCATGGTGTCGACCCAGGCCGGCACCAGTTCCCCCGCCGCGCCGAGCTCAGACCGGGCGAAGAAGCCGCTGCCGGCGGATCGCTCCAGGTTGAGTTCCAGCGTGTCGGCGCCATAGGCGTCCGCCATCTGGACGAAGCCGGCGGCCGGATAGACGGCCCCGGACGTGCCGATCGACACGAACAGGTCAGCGCCGGCGATCGCGGCTTCGATCCGGTCCATGTGGTAGGGCATCTCGCCGAAGAAGACGATGTCCGGACGCAAGGCGAAGGTGCCGCAATTGGGGCATTCCGTCTCCGGCGGCAACGCGTCCGTCCACCGCTCGCGCACGCCGCAGGCGGCGCACAGGGCGGATTGCAGCTCGCCATGCATATGGACCAGCCGTTCCGCCCCGGCGCGTTCGTGAAGATCGTCGACATTCTGCGTCACGATCAGCAGATCGCCCGTCCAGTCGCGGTCGAGACGGGCGAGCGCCGCGTGCGCGGCATTGGGGCGCACGTCGCCGAGCGCGGCGCGACGCAGATCGTAGAAGCGATGGACCAGTGCAGGGTCGTGTGCGAGCGCCTCGGGTGTGCACACGTCCTCGACCCGGTGGCCTTCCCACAGGCCGCCCGGTCCGCGAAACGTCGCGATGCCCGATTCTGCCGACACGCCGGCACCGGTCAGGATGACGATGTTCCGGATCGCGCCCATCGTCCCGACCTCCATGCGCGCGCTCAGCGCCCCTTGGCGCTGACCCGCCAGACCATGTTGCCGACGTCGTCGGCGATCAGCAAGGCACCGGTGCGGTCGAAGGCGACGGTGACCGGCCGTCCCCGTGCCTTGCCCGACGCGTCGATGAAGCCGGTCACGACGTCGACCGCCTTGCCGCTGGGCCGGCCGTTGGCGAAGGGGACGTAGACGACCTTGTAGCCGTTGAGGTGGCCGCGGTTCCAGCTGCCGTGCTCGGCGACGAAGGCGCCACCGGCGTAGCGTGCGGGCAGGCCGGTGCCGGTGTTGAACGCCATGCCGAGCGGCGCGACGTGCGAGCTGAGGCTGTAATCCGGCAGGATTGCGCGGGCGACCAAATCCGGTCGCTGCGGCTGCACGCGCGGGTCGCGATGCTGGCCCCAATAGCTGTAAGGCCAGCCGTAGAAAGCGCCCGGCGTCACCGCCGTCATATAATCCGGAACGAGATCGGGGCCGAGTTCGTCGCGCTCGTTGACCACCGTCCACAGCTGCCCGGTCTGCGGGTGGAAGGTCAGGCCGTTCGGGTTGCGCAGGCCGGTCGCATAGGGGCGATGGGCACCGCTCGCGCGATCGACTTCCCAGATCCTCGCCCGCTCCTGTTCGGCCTCGATGCCGTTTTCGGTGATGTTGCTGTTGGAACCGATACCGACGTACAGCTTGCTGCCGTCGGGGCTTGCGGTCAGGCTCTTGGTCCAATGGTGATCGATCGGTCCGCCGGGTAATTGCGTCAGGATCGCGCCCGGCGCCGTGATGCGCGTCTGGCCGGGGGTGAAGGGGAAGCGGACGATCGCGTCGGTGTTGGCGACATAGAGGTCGCCGCCGACCTGCACGACGCCGAAGGGCGCATGGAGATGGTCGACCAGGACGCTGCGCTGGTCGACGCGGCCGTCGCCATCGCTGTCCCGCAGCAAGGTGATCCGGTCCGCGCCGCCCGTCTTGGCATGGCCGAAGCCCTGCACCCAGTTGACGATGATGTCCTTGGGTCGCTGCACCGGCTCGCTCGGCCCTTTGGGCTCAACGGCGAGGACGTCGCCATTGGACAGCGTATAGAGCTGTCGGACGTTGCGGAAATCGCCGGCATAGGGGCGCACGGTCAGGTCGCCCGGCACCGTCGGCACGGCGCCATTCCAGGCGGCGACGCCGGCGACGTGCATCGGCGGCATGACATATTGGTTGATCGCCGGCAGCCGCGGATTGGGACCCAATTGCGTCGAGGGATCGCCGCCGCCGCGGGCACCGCAACCGGCGAGCAGTGCGGCGGTGCCGGCGAGAAGGAGGAGCGCGCGCATCAGACCGTCTCCACCGTCGGTGCCGGCTCCGCGGCATAGCCGAGCCAGCTCGTCACCACGACCAAGGCCGCGACGATCGCGGACAGGATCAGTCCGGTCGGCACCACCGAGGTCCAGCCGTCGCGGCTGTGGATGAAGCCGTTGAGGATCGCCAGCACCAGCATCACCACGGTGAGCACGCCGTGCAGCGCGCTGGCCCGTCGCCGAGTTCGCCCGCGGTGACGGATCGCGTCGACGATGCCGACGATCGCCGCGAGCACCGCCATCACGCAGCCGCCCGCGATCAGCCAGACCGAGAAATTGGCCCATTGCATCCACGCGGTATTGGCATAGGCGATATCGCTGACGAGCGCCGCGGTGAAGAAGGCAAGCGGATAGGCGGCCAGCATCCCGTGAATGGGATGCGCCGTTCCGGCAACGGTTAGGGTACGAGCCATGGGCATAGGTCCTCACCGGCTGCTGCGGGTCACAGCCTGTCCGACGTTACGCACGAACCGGCGTTACGGGTCCGGTCCGATCAGGGCGGTTCGGCGCGTGACGGGGGTGTCGCCCCTGTCGCCGCCGTCGATTCTCTGCCAAGGATGGGCCATGACCCACTGCCACCGCCTGCTCGTTCGGACCGCCGCATGACCGCGATCGGCATATACGGCAGCGGCGGTCGCATGGGCCGCGCCATCGCCGCTCTGGCCGAGGCGGAGGGCG
>JAEWJQ010000087.1 GCA_023386515.1 Pseudomonadota bacterium
GTCGACTACGAGGCATCGATCCGCGGCCGTGCCGGCCTCGCCTTCGGCACCACGCTGTTCTACGGCACGACCGGAGCCGGCTACGCCAAGATCAACCATAGCTTCACGACCACCAATACCGCCAACGCCTTCGCGTTGTCGGGCGACGAGACCAAGTTCGGCTTCCTGGCCGGTGGCGGTATCGAGCAGCAGATCGGCCGTCATTTCTCGATCGGCCTCGAATATATGTACCACCGCTACAACGATAACGACTTCCGCGTCCGCGTGACCCAGGGATCGGCGGCAGCGACCAACCCGTTCGTGCTCACCCCCAATACGGCCGGCACCGACATCATGCGGTCGGACAACATCTTCCGCTGGCACAGCATGCGCGCGACCGCGGCGTTCCGCTTCTAGGCAGCGGCAATACGAGCCTGACGCCGTCATCGCCTACAAGTGGGATGACGGTCGGCGGTGTGCGATGCGAAGGTCCCGTGCCGGATTATTCCGGTACGGGACCGTTGCCGTCAGGCGTTTTCCTTCTCCTGCGCCAGGCTGGCGCTGTCGATGACGTAGCGGAAGCGCACGTCGCCGGACTTCACCGTCTTGAATGCCTCGTTGATCTCCTGGATCGGGATCAGCTGCACGTCGGGCGCGATGCCGTGTTCGGCGCAGAAATCGAGCACCTCCTGCGTTTCTGCGATCGAACCGATCAGCGAGCCGCCGATCGTCTTGCGCCCCATGATCATGGTCATGTGATTCCACCCCGGCATCGGGGCGAGTGCGCCGACCGAGACATAGGCGGCATCATGCTTGAGCAGCGGGATGAACGGATCGACCTGATGCTTTTCGGGGATAGTCGACAGGATGAAGTCGAATTTACCCTCTAATTCCTGCAGTGCCGTCTTGTCGTTCTCCAGTACGCCCTTGGCGCCGAGCTTCGCCGCCTCGTCGATCTTCTCCTTGGTGGTGGTGAAGACGGTGACCTGCGCGCTCATTGCCGTCGCGATCTTGATCGCCATGTCGCCGAGCCCGCCGAAGCCGACGACGCCGATCGTATCGCCGGCCTTCACGCCCCAATGCTTCATCGGTGAATAGGTGGTGACGCCCGCGCACAGGATCGGCGCTGCGGCTTCGACCGGGATCGAGCTCGGGATCTTGAGAACGAAATCCTCGCGCACCACGATCACGTCCGAATAGCCGCCGAAGGTGTTGTCGCGACCGTACATGTTGGTGCCGGTCTTGGCCTTGGCCGCCGGCTTCATCGGCCCGTTGTAGGGGGCGAGCCAGCTGTTCGGGCCTTCGCAATATTGCTCATCGCCGGCCTTGCACGGCCCGCATTCGTGGCAGCTGTCGATCATGCAGCCGACGCCGACGATGTCGCCGATCTCGTGCATCGTCACGCTTGCGCCCTTGGCGGCGACGCGACCGACCACCTCATGGCCCGGCATGCACGGATAGACGGTGTTGCCCCAGTCGTTCTCGCACTGGTGGATGTCCGAATGACAGACGCCGCAATACAGCACCTCGATCTGGACCTCGTTGGCCTTGGGCGGATCGCGTTCGATCGTGATCGGCTTCAGGCGCGAGAAACTGTGCTTGGCGGCATAGCCGGTGGATGTGATCATCGGGAGGTCCTCGGGAGCGCGGAAGTGCGTCGTTAACCAACGCCTCACCCGGCCAGCCTTTCCGACGCGCGCATATTTTCGCCTGAAACCAGTTGCCTGCTTGCCAAAGCCGGGCGATGCCGTGGCCAGCGAGAGGAGAGGGCAGGATGCAGCCAACGACACGGCGGGGTGTGGTCGCCGGCATGGCGGCGATCGGGATCGGCGCGATCGGCAAGCCCGCGCTCGCGATGGCAGCCAGCGATCCGGACCTGGGGCCGAACGTCCTGATCGTCGATCCCGGCGCGCAGGATGCGCAGGCGACGATCGCCCGCTGGTTCGGCGAACAGGAGCGCGCGCATTTCACCGACCGGCGCCGCGCGATCCTGCTCAAGCCGGGCAGCCACCGCCTCGACATCAACGTCGGTTTCTTCACGCAGGTCGCCGGGCTGGGCGCGACGCCGGGCGACGTGACCGTGACCGGTCATGTCCACGCCGAGGCGGATTGGGCGAACGGCATGGCGCTGGTTAATTTCTGGCGCGGCGCGGAAAATCTGACGGTGCGGCCACCCGACGGCGCCGATCGCTGGGCGGTGTCGCAGGCCGCACCCTATCGCCGCATCCATCTCGCCGGCGATCTGGCGTTGGACGACGGCGGCTGGTCGAGCGGCGGCTTCATGGCGGACTGCCGCGTCGACGGCACGATCCGCTCCGGCACGCAGCAGCAATGGTTCACCCGCAACAGCCGCATCGGCGGCTGGCAAGGATCGAACTGGAACATGATGTTCATGGGCGTGGCTGGCGCGCCGCCGACGAGCTTCCCCAAGCCACCCTATACGACGCTGCCGACGGTACCGGTGATCCGGGAGAAGCCGTTCCTGTGCGTCGGCGCGGACGGCGCATGGAGCCTCTTCGTCCCGGCGCTGCGC
>JAEWJQ010000092.1 GCA_023386515.1 Pseudomonadota bacterium
TGTCGGCACTGGTCTCCTGACCGACCTGGATGGCGCCGAGCTTGGTCCAGAGATCGACCGCGTCGAGACAGGCGGAGGCACAGGCAGCGTCGGTCAGCACGTAGACGGGCGGGGTCCGCGCCGCGACGGGTGCGGCCGAGGGCGGTACGGCGACCGGATCGGCATCTGATGGTTCACGCCAGAGCGGCTTTCCCGCCGCGATGGCGGCGGACAGGCCCGCCGCAATGCGCCGCGCCCAGGCCAGCGATTCCGCCGATGCGTCCGGCGACTTGCTCCACTGGTCGCGGTAATGTTCGATCGTCGCCAGATTGTCCCGCGACGCCCGCCATTCGACATAGGTCCCCTTGTCGTCGGCCGTCGCTACCGCCGCGTCGCCCCACAGGATCCTGGCGATGTCATACGACCATTGCGATGATCCCCCGCCATTACCCCGTACATCGAGCACGATGGCGGGCGCAGCGAGCACTGCCGCACGCTGATCGCGCATGCCAGCGATCATCGGCCGCAGCGCCTTGCCCGCCGGCCCGTCGGGATCTCCGTCGAACGAGGTCATGCCGAACCAGCGCGTCCCGTCCGCCAGCGTCCGCGTGCCGATCCAGCTGGGCTGACGATAGCTGGTCTGATCAAGCCGGGCGGACCATTCCGGATCGACCAGCGGCCGCCAGGCCAACGACACGGTCCGGGCCTGACCCGCCACGGAGAAGGTGCAGCGCGCCGGGCGCGCGATGAACGGATTGGCGCTATCGACGAACAGGCGCCCCGCCCGCGATCGGCGCGTCGCGAGCAGCGACCAGCGTCCGACGAAGGCGCCGACGTTGCGGGCGAGCAGAGGGTCGGCCGCCACGCCGTCGCAGGCAACGAGCTCGGCGCCGAGTGGCACCGGCGCATCGTCGGTTCGGGTCATCACCACCTGCCGCCCGCGCGCGTCGAGGCCGGTCAAAAAGCCCGGCCACTGCGCCGTCAGCATCGGCGCGCCCTTCAGGGTGGAGAATTGCACATGGCCGTCGTCGAAACTCGCGACATAGCCACGCATCGTCCAGAAATAGCCGGCATAATCGCGGACCTGCACGGCCCGCCGCTGCGCGAGCGCCAGGGCAGCGCCTTCACGGGCGTTGAACTGCGGATCGAGCGGATTGACCGGCCCGGCGTGATCGGCCTGGATGAGGGCGTGGAAGGCCTGCAAGTCGTTGCGTGTCGTCGCCGCCCAATCCCGCGTTGCGGCCGCTTCCACTGGCGCTGGTTGCGCGGGTGCAGACTGCCACATCGCCGCACCGATCATCATCGCCATTCCGATCATTCCATCCCCCCGTCCTACATTCGCATCCGAAGGATCGCACGGCCGGAACGAGAGTAGAAATTGGCGACAGATCAGCAGGTTGAGAGGAAGCTCCGTGGCGCCACTGTCCGATAATGGACAGAAGTCCGCGAATCAGCGGGCGCGATAATCGGCGGTGACCTGTCCGCAGCGGGCGAGCTCCGCCTCATGCTCCTGCTCGCGCCATTCCTCCGACAGGGCGGCGCGCTCCCAGACCTGCATCGCCGGGTGCGACAGGATCGTTTCGACCCAGCCTGCACCTGCCACCCCGACCTCTATGGCATAGGTGCGGACGCGAAAGGCGACCGGCGCGAAGAAGGCATCGACGGCGGTGAACTCGCCACCGGCCAGCCACGGCCCACCAAATCGTTCTAACCCTTCGGCCCACAGTTCCGCAAGGCGCGCGACGTCGCGGATCAGCGCCGGCGAAGCCGGCGCGGCGATGGCGCGCACGCCGACGTTCATCGTCCGCTCGCCGCGCAACGCCGCGAAGCCGCCGTGCATTTCGGCCACCGCACACATCGCCCAAGCCCGAGCCGCCTAGTCCGTCGGCCACACGCCGGCATGGCGGTCCGCCAGATACAGCGCGATCCCGAGCGAATCCCAGACGGTACGGTCGCCATCGATCAGCACCGGCACCTGTCCGGTCGGCGAGAAGGCGCGGAAGGCCTCGTAATTGTCCGCCTGCGTGAAGGGCGTGATCCGGTCGTCGAACGGAATGCCGAGCGCGGCCATCAGCAGCCACGGGCGCAGCGACCAGCTCGAGTAATTCCGGTTGGCGGTGACGAGCGTGTAGCTCACGCGTCGTAGGCCGCCGTGGTCTTCGCGGCGACCTCGTCGGCGGTGACGCCCGGCGCCAGCTCGACCAGCTTGAAGCGAGACTGGTGGTCGGGACGCTGGAACACCGCGAGATCGGTGACGATCATATCGACGACGTTCTTGCCGGTCAGCGGCAGCGTGCAGGACGGGATGAACTTGGGGCTGCCGTCCTTGGCATTGTGGTCCATCACCACGATGATCTTCTTGACCCCGGCGACCAGGTCCATCGCGCCGCCCATGCCCTTGATCATCTTGCCGGGGATCATCCAGTTGGCGATGTCGCCGCCCTCGCTCACTTCCATCGCGCCGAGCACGGTCAGGTCGATATGCCCGCCGCGGATCATCGCGAAGCTCTGTTCGCTGCCGAAATAGGCGCTTTGCGGCAATTCGCTGATCGTCTGCTTGCCGGCGTTGATCAGGTCCGGGTCGACCTCGTCGTCATAGGGGAACGGCCCGATGCCGAGCATGCCGTTCTCCGACTGCAAGGTCACCGTCATGCCGGCCGGGATGTTGTTGGCGACCAGGGTCGGAATGCCGATCCCGAGGTTGACGTAGTAGCCGTCGCGCAGCTCCTGCGCCGCGCGCGCCGCCATCTGGTTGCGGTCCCAGCTCATCTCACTTTGCTCCTTGGCCGGGATCGACCCAGCGTTTGTCGGCGGGAAAGACGTCGGTGGCGCTGCCCTTCAGCGCGCTGCCGTAGACGGGGTTGGGCAGCACGAACCAGCCATTCCCCCACAGGTCGGCGATCGCCCCGCTATCGGTCACGTGCCGCCGCTCGGCGGGGGACGGGATAGTGTTGAAC
>JAEWJQ010000124.1 GCA_023386515.1 Pseudomonadota bacterium
CCGCGCCCAACCGGCGCGGCGCGACCGCGCCAACGCGCGGGAGGCGGCGGACAAGGTCAACACGCAGTTCGTCGCCAACATCAGCTACGAATTGCGCACGCCGCTGACCTCGATCAGCGGTTTCGCCGAGATGCTGCACGCGGGCTATGCCGGCGCGTTGAGCCCGGCGGGTGACCAATATGTGCAGGCGATCCTCGATTCGGTCGAGCGGCTCGGGCTGCTCATCGACGACGTGCTCGATCTGACCCAGGGCGGCGACGATACCGACGTCGAGCGGATCGACGTCGATCTGGGGGCGGTGGCGCGGCAGGCGGCGGAGACGATCCAGCCGGCGGCGAAGCGGCGCAAGCTCGACTTCGCGATCGAGCTGGCGCGGTCCGCCGGGCGCGTCACTGGTGATCCCAAGCGGCTGAAGGAGGTGGTCGAGCATCTGCTACGCCATGCGGTGGCGGCGACGCCGGAGGGCGGTCGCATCCTGCTGCACGCCGACGGCAATGCGACACGGGCGCGGATCATCGTGTCGGACGACGGCTTCGGCATGGACGCGCAGGCGGTGGCGCATGCCTTTGACCGGTTCGCCGAACCCGGCATGCAACCAACCGGCGAACGTGCGCTCGGCCTCGGCCTGCCGCTCGCCCGCCAGTTCGTCGAGGCGCATGGCGGCACCATCGACCTCGTCTCCGAACCAGGGCAGGGGACGCTGGTGACGGTGGAGCTGCCGCGGCGATGACGCTCGTCGCGCTTGCCGATCCGGCCGCGACCGAGGCGTTCGGCGCCCGGCTTGCCGACCTGCTCGCCCCCGGCGACGTCATCGCCCTGCGCGGCGATCTCGGCATGGGCAAGACCAGCCTTGCGCGCGGCCTGCTCGCCGCCTTGGGACTGGTCGGCGAGGCGCCCAGCCCCAGTTTTGCGATCGTCCAGCCCTATGCGCCGCCCGATGTGCGGCTGCCGGTGCTCCACGTCGACCTCTATCGGATCGACGATCCGGCCGAGATCGACGAACTCGGCCTGGACGATGCGCTCTACGATTCCGCTCTGCTGGTCGAATGGCCAGAGCGGGCCGGCGGCCGATGGCCGGATGCACTCGTCCTGACGCTGGCACCGGCGGCGGACGGCGGACGAATCTTGACAGCGGACGTCCCCGCGGCATGGAGGCGGCGATGGCCGATATGACCCCGCCAGGCGGTGCCGCCGCCTTCCTCGAACGCCATGGGTGGGCGGGGGACATCGTCCCGCTCGCCGGCGACGCGTCGTTCCGCCGTTATTTCCGGGTGCATGCGGGCGAGCGGCAGGCGATCCTGATGGACGCGCCGCCGCCGCACGAGGATCCACGTACGTTCCTGTCGGTCGCACGCTGGCTCAGCGCAAACGGCTTTGCCGCGCCGGCGATTTACGCCGTCGATCTCGACCAGGGCCTCGTCCTGATCGAGGATTTCGGCGACGAACGGCTGCGCGAGACGGCGGACGCGGAAGGGGAGGCGGCGGTCCCGCTGTACGAGGCGGCGATCGACCTGCTCGTCGCGCTCGCCCGCCATCCCGCCGAGGGGCTGGCGCCCTACGACCGCCAGGTCCTGCATCGCGAGGCGGCGCTGTTCGTCGAATGGTATTGCCCGGCGGTGGGGCTGGCGGTCGACATGGACGGCTATCGCGCGGCCTGGGATGCGGTGTTCGACCATGCGCTGACCGACGCGCCGGTCACCGTGCTACGCGATTATCATGCCGAAAATCTGATGCTGGTCGGCGCGCAGCGGCAACTCGGATTGCTCGACTTCCAGGACGCGCTCGCCGGTCATCCGGCCTACGATCTCGTCTCGCTGCTGCAGGATGCCCGGCGCGACGTCGAACCGTCGCTGGAGGACAGGATGCTGGCCCGCTATCGCGCCGCGACGGGGGCGGCCGACGCCTTCCTCGACGCCTATCACGTGCTCGGCGCGCAGCGGAACGCCAAGATCATCGGCATCTTCACCAGGCTGTGGCAGCGCGACGACAAGCCGCGCTACCCGTCGCTTTGCCCACGGGTCTGGGCCTATCTGGAGCGCGACCTGTCGCAGCCGGTGCTGCGCCCCGTCGCCGCCTGGTTCGACGCCAACGTGCCGCCCGAGAAGCGCGGCGATCCGCTGGTGATCGGCGCATGACCCGGCTGCGCTCGCTGCGCCCCGACCCCGGCGGCCGCGTTCCCGCGACTGCGATGGTGATGGCGGCGGGCCTCGGCAAGCGGATGCGCCCGCTCACCGCGACGCGCCCCAAGCCTTTGGTCGAAGTCGCCGGCAAGCCGCTGATCGATCACGTCTTCGATCGGCTGCGCGCGGCCGGCGTGCAACGTGCGGTGGTCAACGTCCATTACCTCGGTGACGTGCTGCAGGCGCATCTGACCGACCGCTACGACGATATCGAACTGGTCTTCTCCGACGAGCGGGCTCAATTGATGGAGACGGGCGGCGGCCTGGTGAAGGCGCGGCATCTGCTCGGCGACGATCCGGTGCTCGTCGTCAACAGCGACAACCTCTGGCTCGACGGGCCGGTGGACGCGCTGAAGCTGCTCGCCGCGCGCTGGGACGATGCGGAGATGGACGCGCTGCTGCAGGTGGTGCCATATGCGCGGGCGAACAATCACAAGGGGCAGGGCGATTTCCGCCTCGGCCCCGACGGCCGAATCACCGGCCGCCGCCGGGAAGGCGCGACCGCGCCCTTCGTCTATACCGGGGTGCAGATCCTCCATCCGCGACTGATCGTCGACTGGCCGGAGGGGCCTTTCTCCACCAATCTGTTCTGGAACCGCGCGATCGAGGCGGGCCGCGCCTTCGGGCAGGTCCATCAGGGCCTGTGGTTCGACGTCGGCACGCCGCAGGCGATCCCGAAGACCGAGGCGCTGATCGCGGATGGCTGAGCCACGCCGGCCGCAGCTGTTCACCATCCCATCGCACAAGGCGTTTGCGGATACTTTAGTCGCGGGGCTGCTGCGCCGTGCTGGTGACGATCCGATGGCCTTGGCGCGCGGGCTCGTGCTGCTGCCCAACAATCGTGCCGTCGTCGCGGTAACCAACGCCTTTGTCCGCGCGAGCGGCGGCGGCCTGCTGCTGCCGCGGCTGGTGCCGCTCGGCAGCGCCGACCTCGGCGAGGCGGTCGGGGCGGCACTGGACCCGGCCGACGACCTCGATCCGCCGCCGCCCGCGGTCGCACCGATGCAGCGGCGGATGATCCTCGCCCGGCTGGTGCAGGAGGAACGGGCGCGGGCCGGCCAGCCGGTCGACGCCTCCGAAGCGGTGCGGCTGGCGGGCGACCTCTGCCATACGCTCGACCAGCTGCTGGTCGAGGAGGTGCCGCCGGCCGCTTTGCGCGACATCGGCCTGGCGCCTGAGCTCAGCGAACATTGGCAGCGGGCGCTGTCGACCTTCGCCATCGTGCTCGAACGCTGGCCGGCAGAGCTGGCATGGCTCGGCATGATCGATGCGGCGACGCGCCGGCGGCTGCTGCTCGACCGGCTGGCGAAGCGCTGGCGGCAGGCAC
>JAEWJQ010000172.1 GCA_023386515.1 Pseudomonadota bacterium
CCTTGGCGGGCAGGCGATATTCGATGACCAGCGACTGGACCGGCGAATGCTCGACCATGTCGGCATAGTCATCTTCGTCCATCCCCGCCATGCCGCCGCCGGGGTGGCGCGCTGCGAGATAACGGCGGAGCAGCTGGAATTGCTCGTCCGTCGCCCAGGGGCGGCAGGCGGTGACCTCGATCCCGTCGTGGCGCTTGAGCAATTTGCGCTGCGTCGCATTGGGAACGAAGTCGTTGGTGACGACGCGTACCGACAGGCAGGCGGTGCAGCCGGCGCATGACGGACGATAGGCGACGCCTTGCGATCGACGAAAGCCGATCCGGCTCAGCGCATCGTTGAGCTCGGTGGCATGGGGCCCGCTCAGTTCCGTGAACACCTTCCGCTCCTGCCGCCCCGGCAAATAGGGGCAGGGGGCAGGGCTGGTGACGAAGAAGCGCGGGAAACGAAAGGGCGCGGTCACCGCCGGCGGACTCCTGATGGACGAAAGTGACACCCGATGCGCGGCGCCACGCCTATATGAATCACGTAAGCCGCTCTGAGAAGGAGCTTTACCATCATTGTTGGTTAATTTTGCCCAAGCTGATCCTGATCAAAAAAATGCGACGAACCGAGCAATCTTTTTGCTGCGTTGCGGAACCATCGGCGCGGCATCCTGTTACAATGGGCGAATTGACCATTGGAGTATTCCCTATGACCAAGTTGCTTTCCGGTTCGATGGCCGCCCTCGCTCTCGTCGCGTCGCCGATCGCCGCTGCGCCGGCTTTCGCCGCCCCGGCCAATCCGGCGGCGTCGCTGTCGGTCGCCAAGTCGGTCCGCGTCGGCGCGCCGACCAGCGGCAAGAGCAAGCTCGGCGCCGGTGGCGGTGGCATCCTGGCGGCGATCATCGCCGCGGGCGTGGTGGCGATCGGTGTCGTCGCGATCGTGCAGGACGATAACTCCAGCAGCAACTGATCCGCTTTACGTGGATGACGAAGGGGCGGCGCGGGCTGACCGCGGCGCCCTTTTTGTGCCTGACGTGATCTGCCGCCACGGCGGACCGACGATCGGCAGGGCCCCGCCGGCGGCTAGAGTTTGATCCACTGACGTAGGCCGGTGCCGCCCTGATCTAGAGCCGATCGACGTTCGGCATGGCAGGCCAAGTTCCGTCATCCCCGCGGCGGCGGGGATCCACAACCCTGACGTCACGGCTTTACAAGCAGCCTCCGCGCGTCTGGATTCCCGCCTTCGCGGGAATGACGGCAGGGCGTTTCCAAAGCCTACGATGTTGAATGTCGATCGGGCCTAGCTTTGCTGGATCGGATTCCAAGCCTGCCCGGCGCAATAGGCCGATGGCTTACGCCTGCTCGACCAGGCTGGTTTCGTAACCGCCGGCCCGCAGCGCGGCGATCAGCCGGTCGAGATGGGCGGCGTCGCGCGTCTCGCATTCGATATCGGTGATCAGGCCCTTTGCCGGCAGCGTCGTGAAGATGCGCTGGTGATAGACCTCGATGATGTTGACCCGCTGCTGGTCGAAGATGCGGGCGACATTGTACAGCGCGCCGGGCTGATCCTGCAGCCGCACGCGTAGGCGCGCCAGCCGGCCCGAGCGGGCGAGGTCGCGCAACAGCACGTTGGCGAGCAGCCGCGTATCGATATTGCCGCCGCACAGCACCACGCCGACATGGCGGCCGCGGAACCGTTCGGGGAAGGCCAGCAACGCCGCCAGACCGGCAGCGCCCGCGCCCTCGACCACCGTCTTCTCGATCTGCAGCAGCAGGCTGACCGCCTCTTCCAGATTGCGCTCGCCGACCAGGACGATGTCGTCGACCAGCGCGGCGACCATCTGCGCCGTCAGGCCGCCCGGCTCCTTGACCGCGATACCCTCGGCCAGCGTATCGCCGGCGCAGGGCAGATGCGTGCCGCGGATGCGGTTGTACATCGAGGGGTAGAGTTCCGCCTGCACGCCGACCACCTCGACCCGATGCGACTGGGCGCGCGCGACCGTCGCCATCCCCGATATCAGCCCGCCGCCGCCGATCGGCGTCAACAGCGTGTCGAGCTCCGGCACGTCCTCGAACATTTCGAGCGCAACCGTGCCCTGACCGGCGATGACCCGCGGATCGTCGAACGGGTGGACGAAGGTGAAGCCGCGTTCCGCCTCCAGCACGCGGGCGTGGGCATAAGCGGCGTCGAACGTCTCGCCCTCCAGCACGACGGTGGCGCCGTGGCTTTCGGTCTGCACCACCTTCACCGTAGGCGTGGTGCGCGGCATCACGATGGTCGACGGAATGCCCAGCCGGTTGGCGTGATAGGCGACGCCCTGTGCATGGTTGCCGGCCGATGCGGCGATCACGCCCTTCGCCCGCGCCGCGTCGGACAATTGCAGCAGCGTGTTGAGCGCGCCGCGTTCCTTGTAGGCGGCGGTGAATTGCAGATTCTCGAATTTCAGGAAGACCTGCGCGCCCGTCATGCCCGACAAAGTGCGGCTGATCAGCGTCGGTGTCCGGACGATCGAGTCGCGAATGCGGGCACGCGCCTCGCGCACGTCGGCGAGCGAGACGGGCAGGGCGGATGCATCGACGCGTTGGGAGGCCATGCCGGACCGCTAGCCGATAAAGCCGGCGTGGGGAACCGGCGGAGGATCTGTGGGGCGGGGGGGTGGGGCGCGCCCCCCCGGGCGGCAGGAACCCGACCGCCG
>JAEWJQ010000183.1 GCA_023386515.1 Pseudomonadota bacterium
GCGAAGGTGGCGACAACGGTCCGGCTCCGGACTTCGCGCCGGCCTTCCTGACCGGCGATCGCGACTGATCGAAAAAGGGGCCCGGTAGCGATACCGGGCCCTTTCCTTTTCGGCTGCCGCCAACCGACGATCGGCCGCTACGGTCACGGCGCGGGGCGTGACAGAGCCGGCGCCCCTATCCCCACAGCGCCTCCGCCGCCCGCATCAGCCGCGCCGCCGATACCGGCTTCTCGCACCGCGGCAGCCCCTGATACGCGACGGGGATTGTCGCGAGATCGTAGCCCGTGGTCAGCAGCACTGCGACCCCGTCGCCGATCAGCCGGTCGATCAACGGATAGACCATCGTGTCGCGCAGATTGATGTCGAGCACCGCCGCATCGATGCGCGGCTCCGATTGGGTCAGACGCATTCCCTGCGGCAGCGACGCCGCCGGACCGACCACCTCGGCTCCCGCGGACGCCAGCGCGCGCGCCAGATCGTCGGCGATCAGATATTCGTCCTCCACCACCAGGATGCGCTTGCCGTGCAGCGATGAAACAGCAGACATTTTTTACCCCTTGTTTTTGCAAGGAATAATTCACCCAGTCCGATAAGCGCTAACATGGATGAACGAAGGCGATTAGGATATGGTCACAGTCGCGGCCATGTTCCACGACCATGCCCATCCGCTGATCGCACGGCTCGGTCATTATGTCCGCTTCTCGGCCGACGAACGTGCGATGCTGGACAAGGCGCTGGCCGGTCCGACGACGACGCTGCGGCAACGCCGTGACCTGATCCGCGAGGGCGATCGGCCGCGCGGGGTGCCGCTGATCCTCGAAGGCTGGGCGTTCCGCTACAAGACACTGGAAGATGGACGGCGGCAGATCATCGCCTTCCACCTGCCCGGCGACCTGTGCGACCTGCACGGCTATATCCTCGACGAGATGGATCATTCGCTCGGCGCCTTGACCGCGGTACGCTATCTCGAACTCAGCCGCGAAAGGATTGAGGCGCTGGGTGCGCACAGCCCGCGGCTGACCCATGCGCTCTGGTGGGACACGCTGACCAAGGCGGCGATCCAGCGCGAATGGATCGTCAATCTGGGGCAGCGCGACGCGATCGAACGGCTGGCGCATCTGTTCTGCGAATTGTTCTTCCGGCTGCGTGCGGTCGGGCTGGTGTCGGGCAATCGCTGCGACATACCGCTGACCCAGACCGACCTGGCCGAGGCGACGGGGATGACGCCGGTCCACGTCAACCGGATGATCCAGGATCTGCGCGCGCGCGGCCTGATCCGCTGGAAGGGCGGCGAGTTCGAGGCGCTAGACCTTGACGGATTGTGCGACGTCGCGATGTTCAATCCCAGCTATCTGCATCTGGATCGGGAAGGACGGGAGCTGGATGCGCAGGACTGACGCGGCCGGCACGATACCGCGCGGCCCGACCTTCCCCTTTCCGCAACCCGGCTGGCGCGGCACGGCGGACGGCGAATGTACCTGGGTGTCGCCGGCCTGGACGATGCTGACCGGCCAGACCGGCCTGCATGCCCTGCGTTACGGTTGGTTGTCGCAGATCCATGGCGACGACCGGGTGCGGCTGGCGCGCATGTGGCGCCGCGCCGCGATCGCCGGCCACGGCCGCACCGACGTGCGGCTGATCGCCGCCAACGGTGTGCCGCGCTGGTACCGGATCGAAACGGTGCGCGAGCCTGCCCAGGCGGGCTGGAGCGCGGTCGGCATGGACGTCGACGACCTGCACCAGCGATTGGCGGACAAACGGGCACAGCGCGCCGCCCTGCAGCATCGGGTCCGCAACACGCTGGCGGTGATCCGCTCGATCGCACGACGCACCGCCGAAAACAGCGAGACGGTCGAGGATTATCGCGTCCATTTCGACGGCCGCCTCGCCGCCTTCGCGCGCACGCAAAGCCATATCCTGCGGGCGAGCGACCGGGGCGTCGATCTGGAGGCTCTGCTCGCCGACGAATTCCTCGCCAATCGCGCGGGCGACGACGTCACAATTGCCGGACCGGAGGTACGGCTGGCGCCGCGCCTCGCCGATCTGCTCGGCCTCGCCTTTCACGAGCTGGTCGCCAATGCCGTGCAATTCGGCGTGCTGTCCGGCGACGGCGGCCGGTTGGACGTCGCCTGGCAACTCGACGACGACCACGCCAATCGCTGGCTCCACTTCGAGTGGCGCGAGACCTTGCCCGCTTATGCTCCGCCCCTGACCGCGCCCGATCACGAAGGCTTCGGCCTCGAATTGCTGACCCGCAGTCTACCCTATGAGGTCGACGCCCGCGTCGAGGTGATGTTCGAGGTCTCGGGCCTCCGCGTCGAGCTTCACGTGCCGATCGACGGCGGACGCCTCGCCCGGCCGCGATCCTGATCGCCGCGCACGCTCAGTCGCGGTAGCCCGGATCGATCCGGTCCAGCTTGCGCAACAGGGCCGGCCAGGCCAGCGCCTGCGCCAGCATCCCCAGACCCTTGGGGTTGGACTGTTGCGCGACCTTGCCTTCGACGCCCTGCGGCGGCGCGTTGAGCGCCTCGCGGCCCGCCGCCAGCATCAGCACCTGCGCCTCGCAGGCGCGTTCGAGGAAATAGAGCCGCAGGAAACAGGCCGCGACGCTCTCGCCGACGGTCAGCGTGCCATGGTTGCGCAGGATCATCGCGTTGCGCGTGCCGAGGTCGGCGACCAGCCGCTCGCGCTCCTCCAGGTCGGTCGCGATCCCCTCATAATCGTGGTAGGCGACGTCGTGGCCGGCGATCATCGCGGTCTGGGTGTGCGGCAGCAGGCCGAACTCCATCGCCGACACCGCCTGGCCGTGTGGCGTGTGCAGATGCATCACCGCCACCGCATCCTCCCGCGCCATGTGAATGGCGGAGTGGATGGTGAAGCCGGCCGGATTGACCGGATGGCTGGACGGGCCGACCGGCGCGCCGTTGACGTCGATCTTGACCAGGCTCGACGCGGTGATCTCCTCGAACATCATGTCGTAGGGGTTGATCAGGAAATGGTGTTCCGGCCCCGGCACCCGCGCCGACAGATGGGTGAAGATCAGATCGTCCCAGCCGTAGAGCGCGACCAGCCGGTAGGCCGCCGCCAGATCGACCCGCGCCTCCCATTCGCCGGGCGCCATGTGGTCGTTCGGGGCGGACATTGCTGCGGTCGCCATGGCACCTCTCCGGTTGTGATTTGCTACCGATGCTATCGCACGCGACCGCCATCGGCAATGGCCCCGTCACAGGTGGTTAACCCTTGTAATCGCGATGAAATCCCGGCGCGGTAAAACCGTAAGCGCCAAGACGGACGTGGGGTCCGCCACACAGAGGGAGTAGGACGATGCCGAGCGACGCCAACCGCGATCGCCTCTATTTCGAACGCCGGGAGGCGCAGGAACGCGTGCTTGCCGACCAGGCACGATCGGCCGAGGGCCGCCTGGTCCACCTCGAACTGGCACGCTGCTATGCGGAGATGACACGCGAGATGCAGCCGGCAATCAGACCGCGGCTACAGCTGTTCAGACAGGCCTAACCGCGCACCCCGGCGGGGCGGGGCGCAACGCCGGACCGGCCCAGCATCGGGGAAAGGTCCGGAGGGTTCTGTTGCCCGGCCCCTCCGGCGGCCGCTGGAATCCGCTTCTGTTGCCCGGTGCGGTCCAACCGCGCTATTTTGGTGTAACGTCAGGCCGTTAGGCCGTCAGTTACGCCGCAATCGCGAGTGCTTCGTTATCGTTGGCACTTGTGTAATGGGCCGTTGCGGTGGTCCCATTCCGAGCGAAAACAGCGCCTTTCAACACACGTCGATCCTAGTTCGGCCCCATCAGCTACGCCGCTTCGCCATCACGCTTCGCATGTGGCCAACCGGCGCAAGTGGTGGAGCCGCCGGGTACCGCCCCCGGGTCCGCTGCGTCTATTTTACGCCGCAGTTTATCGCCATAGCCGGCTGGAAGCCGACCAGGACGATATAGGCGCGCGATCGTGGCTCCGCAATGCGTGAAACAATCGCCTTTCGCTTGCCACATTATCGGCGCATAGCGCCGCAATCATGTTGACACAGCGTTCCCGTTATGCCCTGCGCGCCATGCTGTTTCTGGCGAGCGCGCCTGCCGCCAGCCCGCCGATCCCGATGACCCGGATCGCCGCCGAGGCGAACGTCCCACGCAAGTTCCTCGAACTGATCCTCGCCGACCTGCGCGACGCGGGGCTGTTGCACAGCACGCGCGGCAAGATGGGTGGCTATCGGCTGTCGCGTCCGTCGCACCTGATCTCGCTGGGGGAGATCATCCGCGTCATCGAAGGGCCGCTGGCCCTCGTCCCCTGCGTCAGCCGCACTGCCTATCGTCCCTGCAAGGACTGTAAGAGCGAGGCGGATTGCGCGATCCGCCACGCGATGATGCGCGTCCGCGACGAAACCGCGCGCATTCTCGACGGCACCAGCCTGGCCGATGCGACCGCCGAGGATCTGGCTGCGGCCTGATCTGGCGGAGCGCCGTCGTTTTTCCAACGGGCGACGGCACGCGCCGCCGCCCGATCGCCTCAGACGCGGGGGCGTGCCTTCAGCTCGTCGCGGATCTCGCGCAGCAGCGCGATCTCGGCCGCCTCCGGCGCCGGGGCCGCCGCAGCCTCGGCCTTCTGCCGCTCCATCAGGCCGCTCGCCCGGTTCACCGCGCGGACGATCATGAAGATGATGAAGGCGACGATCAGGAAATTGACCAGCTGGGTGACGAACTCGCCGTAGCCGAGCAGCGGTGCGCCCGCCTTCTTGAGCGCAGCATAGTCGGTCAGCGAACCCGTATAATTCGCCGGCACCGGCCCCAGGCGCAGGAAATAGCCCGAAAAGTCGAGCCCGCCGAAGATTTTGCCGATGATCGGCATCAGCACGTCTTCGGTCAGCGAGGTGACGATCTTGCCGAATGCGGCGCCGATGATCACGGCGACGGCGAGGTCGAGGACTTTGCCTCGCGCGATGAAGGCCTTGAATTCCTTGAACA
>JAEWJQ010000048.1 GCA_023386515.1 Pseudomonadota bacterium
GATGCCGGACATGCCGATGCCGCCGATGCCGACGAAATGAATCGGGCCGATGTCGGTATGGACGCCGCGGATCATGCCCCCGCCCCCGCCAATACCGGCTTCGTCTTGGCCGGCTTGCCGACCGGCAGGCGGGCGAGCGGCGCATCGAGGCTCTCGACCAGATCGGCGAGGTCGCCGACGGCATTCGGCCGCCCGACGCTCTTCGCCCGCGCCGCCGCATTCTCCAGCGCGGCAGGGTCGAGGCCGAGCTTCTGCATCTGCTTGGCCAGTTCCTTGGCGGTAAACTCCGCCTGCGGGATCGTCCGCGCGCCTCCCGCCCTCGTCATCTCGCGCGCATTGGCGGTCTGATGGTCGTCGGTCGCCGACGGCAGCGGCACCAGGATCGCCGGCCGGCCCGCCGCGGTCAGCTCCGCGATCGTCGAGGCGCCGGCACGGCCGATCACCAGATGCGCCCAGGCGAGCTGTTCCGGCATGTCGGGCAGATAGGTGGCGAGCTCCGCCGGGATCTGATGCTCGGCATATTTGGCGCGCACCGCGTCGATATCCTCGATCCGCGCCTGCTGCGTCACCTGCAGCCGGCGGCGGAAGGTGACGGGCAGCATCGCCAGGCCGTCGGGCACGACCTGGCTCAGCACGCTCGCGCCCTGGCTGCCGCCAGTGACGAGCACGCGGAAGATGCCGTCCTCTTCCAGCAGCGGAAAAGGCTTGGCGCGCAGTGCCAGTACCGCCTCGCGCACCGGATTGCCGATCAGATGCACCTTGTCCGCCAGCTTCGCCGGCAGCCGCGCAGTGTCGGCATAAGAGGTGGCGATCGCCCCCACCCGCCCCGCGACCACGCGGTTGACGCGACCCAGCACTGCATTCTGCTCGTGCACCGCGGTCGGGATCTTCTCCGCAAACGCCGCCAGCAGCGCCGGAAAGGCGGGATAGCCGCCGAAGCCGATCACCGCCGCCGGCTTGAAGGTCCGGTACAATTCGCGCGCCATCGCCCGGCCGCGCAGCATCTCGCGCACGGCACCGGGCCAGCCCAATGGCTTCTTCAGCTGGAAGCGGCCGGCGGGCAGGACATGCGTCTGGATGCCGTCGAACAGGCCGGGGAAGCGCACGCCGCGCGCATCGCTGACCTGCGCGACGCGGTGGCCACGCTTGGTCTGTTCCGCGGCCAGCGCCGCGGCGGGCACCATATGCCCCCCCGTACCACCGGCGGCGAGGACGTAATGCTTGCTCAATTCGAACCCCATCTCACCACATAGCGACTGCGCGTCAGGAACGGGTTGCGCCGCGTGAAGGCGAGCAACAGCCCCATGCCGATCGACAGCGCGATCATCGACGATCCGCCGTAGCTGATGAACGGCAGCGTCATCCCCTTGGACGGCGCCAGCCCCGTATTCACCGCCATCGACACCAGCGCCTGCGCGCCGAATTGCACCGCCAGCCCGCTCGCCGCAAGCAGCTTGAATTCGTCTTGCTCGTCGAGCAGCTTGACGAAGACGCGCACGACGATCGCCAGGAACACGACGGCGATCACGGCACAGGCGATCAGCCCGAACTCCTCGCCGATCACCGAAAAGATATAATCGGTATGCGCTTCGGGCAGGCCGAATTTGGCAACGCCGCCGCCCGGCCCCGTGCCCGTCCAGCCGCCGGCGGTGATCGTCGCATGCGCGGCGTTGGTCTGGAAATGGTCGCCCGCCCCCTCGCCGTCGACGCCGGGGAACAGGAAGGCGTCGATGCGCGCGCGTGCCGTGCTGTAGAACATATAGGCCGCGCCCAGCCCGACCGGCACCATGGCGATGATCCCGCCGAGCACGCGCATCGGCGTCCCCGCGATCATCAGCAGCGCCATCCAGACCGAGCAGAAGATCACCGTCTGCCCGAAATCCGGCTGCAGCATCAGCAGGCCGGCGACCAATGCAGTCATCGCGCCGGTGATCACCACCGTCGGCAGCTCCTGATCCTTGACCTTCAGCGACAGCACCCAGGCGACGGCGACGATGAACAGCGGCTTCAGGAACTCGGACGGCTGGAATTCGGCGATGCCGACGCCGATCCAGCGCCGCGCACCATTATGCACCGCGCCGATGAACGGCGTCACCGCGAGCAGAAAGGCGAACAGCGCAGCGCCGCCCAGCGCCAGCCGCCGCGCAGTGGCGACCGGCAGCATCGACACGCCGAACAGCACGGGCAGCGACAGGCCGACCCACATCAGCTGCCGCCAGAAATAATAGAGGGGCGTAAATTTGTGGTGCTCGCCCGAATAGCGCACCGCCGTCGCCGGGCTCGCTGCCGCCACCGCCACCAGCCCGATTGCGATCAGGAACAGGGTGAGCAGCAGCAGCATCCGGTCGATGTCCCAGAACCAGGTGCCGAGCGGCGAGCGATCGCCGCGCCCGCCGCGCCGCTTGACCTTGGCGATCAGGCTGTCGCGTCCCGCACCGGGCACCGCATCCGTCCGTGTCGCCATCAGTCCAATGCCTCCACCGCCGCGCGGAATGCCCGCCCCCGATCCTCATAATCGCGGAATTGGTCGAAGCTAGCACAGGCCGGCGACAAGAGCACGGTCTCTCCCGGCCGGGCCGCCGTGGCGGCGTGGCGGACGGCGGTGGCGAGGTCGCCGGCGTGCTCGACGGCGGGAAGGCGCCCCTTCAATAGGTCGTGGAACAGCGGCCCCGCCTCGCCGCCCGTGTAGGCGGCGGCGCCGCGGCCGAAATACCGCGCGCAGGCGTCGCGGTCGTCGCCCTTGCGCTTGCCGCCGACGATCCAGTGGATGCGTTCGAACGCGCCGAGCGCCGGTGCGGTGCTTTCCGGATTGGTTGCCTTGCTGTCGTCGACGAAGGCGACGCCGTTGCGCGTGGCGACCGTTTCCATGCGATGCGGGAGGCTGCTGTAGGTTGCCAGTCCCTGCTCGATCGCCTCGGGCGCCAGACCCAGCGCCTTCGCCACGGCGATCGCGGCGAGCGCATTCTGCGCGTTGTGGGGCCCCTTCAGCGCCGGCCAGCGCGACTGGTCGAGGCATTGGCCGGCCGCGATCCTGGTCAGCCGGTCCGCCCGCGGTGCCAGCGTACCGGCGATCTGCACCGAGGCTGTGTCGCCGATGCCGATCACGGCCTCATGCGCTGCCGATTGCATCGTGAACAGCCGCGCCTTCGACGCCGCATAGCCTTCGAACCCATCATAGCGATCGAGGTGGTCGGGCGTGATGTTGAGCAGCACGGCCACGTCGCAATCGAGAGTCCGCGTCAGGTCGATCTGGTAGCTGGACAGCTCCAGCACATAGACCCCGCCCGCCGGCAACGGCTCCTGCTCCAGGATCGGCAGGCCGATGTTGCCGCCCATCAGCGTCGGCACGCCCGCAACCTTCAGGATATGGTGGACCAGCGCCGTCGTGGTCGACTTGCCGTTGGTGCCGGTGATGCCGACGACCTTGTGCGGCGGCAGCTCGGCGCGCGCCTGCGCGAACAATTCGATGTCGCCGATCACCGGCACGCCGGCCGCGCGGGCCTGCGCCACCAGCGGATGGGTGTTGAGCGGCACGCCGGGCGAGACGACCAGCCCCGCCGCGCCGGTCAGGTCGAGCAGCGCGGGATCGTGGACGATGACGCCGTCGACCGCCGCCGCCCGCTCGCGCGCCATAGGATCGCTGTCCCAAGCGACGACATGCGCGCCCGCCGCGGCAAGCGCACGCACCGTCGCCATGCCGGAGCGCGCCAGCCCCAGCACGGCATAGCGCCGCCCCGCCCAGGCGTCGGCAACGATCACCGCAGCTTCAACGTCGACAGGCCGGCCAGGGCCAGCACCAGGCTGATGATCCAGAAGCGGATCACGACGGTCGGCTCGCTCCAGCCCAATTGTTCGAAATGATGGTGGATTGGCGCCATGCGGAACACGCGCTTGCCGGTTCGCTTGTAGAAGAACACCTGGATGATCACGCTCAGCGCCTCGACCACGAACAGGCCGCCGACGATGCCCAGCACGATCTCGTGATGCGCCACCACCGCGATCGTGCCGAGCGCGCCGCCCAGCGCGAGGCTGCCGGTGTCGCCCATGAACACCGCGGCAGGCGGCGCGTTGAACCACAGGAAGGCGAGGCCGGCGCCGATCACCGCGCCGCAGAAGATGGCGAGCTCGCCCGCCCCCGGCACGTGCGCGATGCCCAGATATTCGGCGAACTTCACGTTGCCGGCGAGATAGGTGATGATCGCGAAGGTGACGCTGGCGATGATCACCGGCATCGTCGCCAGCCCGTCCAGCCCGTCGGTCAGGTTCACCGCATTGCCGAAGGCGACGATCGTGAACGCCGCAAACACCGGGTAGAAATAGCCGAGGTCGAGGTACAGCCGGTTGGTGAACGGCAGGTACAGATGCGGCCCATTCTGGCCCATGATGATCCAGGCGGCGATACCGGCGATGGCGAATTCCAGCAGCAGCCGGGCGCGCCCGGACACGCCGGCGGTGCTCGCCTTACGCACCTTGTCATAGTCGTCGAGGAAACCGATCGCACCGAAGCCGAGCGTCACGAACAGGCAGGCCCAGACGAACGGATTGGCGACGTCCATCCAGATCAGGATCGACAGCGCCATGCTGGTCAGGATCATCAGCCCGCCCATCGTCGGCGTGCCGCGCTTGGCGAGGTGCGTCTGCGGTCCGTCGGCGCGGATCGGCTGGCCCTTGCCCTGCCGCACGCGCAGCCAGCCGATGAACCGCGGCCCGATGATCAGGCCGATGAACAGCGCGGTGGCGATCGCCGCCCCGGTCCGGAAGGACTGGTAGCGGATGAGGTTCAGCAGCCCGGAGAACCTCAGGTGCTCGGCGATCCAATACAGCATGTCAGGTAGTTCCGCCCCCAAGGCCCGCGATCAGCCGCGACAGCCCCACCCCATTCGATCCTTTGACGAGTACCGCGTCGCCGGCACGGGCCAGGTCCCGAAGGCGGCCCAGGGCGGTCGCGGCGTCGGGCACATGGACGACATCGACGCGCCCCTCAAGGGCCTTGGCGAGCGGCGTCATCGCTTCGCCGACGAGCAGCGCCGTTTCGACGCGTGCTGCGACGATCGGCTCCGCCAGACCCGCATGATAGGCGTCGCTCTCGTCGCCCAGCTCGCGCATCTCGCCGAGCACGGCGAGGTGGCGCCCGGGCTCCTGCGCCAGCACCGCCAGCGTCGCGCGCATCGAGGCGGGATTGGCGTTGTAGCTTTCATCGATGACCAGCATGTCGCCGCCCGCGGCCGGGGCCAGGAAACGCGCGCCGCGGCCGACGAGGCCGCCGAGTTCGGCGAGTGCGAGTCCGGCAAGGCCGAGGTCGGCACCGGCGGCGTCGCCCGCCGCCCGCCCCGCCAGCGCGGTCGCCACCCAGTGCAGCCCCGGCGGCGCCAGCGTGTAGGACCG
>JAEWJQ010000216.1 GCA_023386515.1 Pseudomonadota bacterium
CGTCATGGTCTCACTTGCCCTTGTAGTCGGGGAGCTTCTGCTGGCCGATCAGCGAGCTGGCGCCGCCCTGGTCGACCTTGTCGGCAATCGACGACAGCGAGGTCGCGGTGACGCGCAGGTCGCGGACCAGCCGGTTCGCTTCCGGGATCGTCTGCTTGGAGAAGGTCTGCAGGCCGGGCCGCGCATCCTGGATCGCCGAATTCAGCGTCTCGGCGCTCTGCTTGGCGGCGGCGATCGTCTGGTTGAGGTTGGCGAGCGTCGGCTTGACGTCCTCGGCGAGCACGCCGTTGGTGGTGTCGGCAAGCTTGCCGATCGATTGCGCCGCGTCGCCGGCCTGCTGGATCGCGATCCGCGTCTGCGCCAGCGTCGCCGCGATCTCAGGCCCGCGATCGGCGAGCGCGCCGCTCAGCCGGTTGGTATTGTCGAGGATGCCGGCGATCGACGCCTGGTTGCGGTCGGACAGCAGGCCGGTCAGCCGCTCGGTCAGCGTCGACAGCCGCTCGAGCAGCTGCGGCGCGCTGTTCAGGATCGCGCCGATGCCGCCCTGCTTGGTCGAGATGACCGGCACGCCATAGGGGCAGAGCTGCGCATTGGGCTCTTCCGGGCATTTGATTTCGGGCGCGCCCTTGCGGCCGCCATCGAGCGCGACGGTGCTGGTGCCGGTGAAGCTGCCCTGGATCGTCGCGGTCGTGCCCTGCAGGATCGGCGTGTCGTTGTTGACGGTGACGCGGACGCGGACGAATTGCGGATCGGGCTTCCACAACAGGATCTGCTTCACCTGGCCGCTCGGCACGCCGGAATAGGTGACGGTCGATCCCTTGGCGAGGCCATCGACGCTCTGCTTGAAGAAGATGTCGTATTCCTTCACCGATTCGCCGCCCAGCCGGGCGATCCAGACGGTGAAGATGGCGAGGACGGCGAGCAGGATCAGCACCACCGCGCCGACGATCACATGGTTGGAACGGGTTTCCATCAGTCGGTCCTCGCCTGCTGCGCGGGTGTCTCGGTGGCGGCGGCACCGGAGTCCTGGAGTTGTTGTTGCTTGACGTCGGTCGGATGCGCCGCCGCCTGGGCATCAGCGGATGCCGCGGCGCGATCCTTGGAATCGATCGCGGCGCGGCCACGCGGACCGTTGAAATATTCCTGGATCCAGGGGTGGTCGAGCGCGAGCAGTTCGTCGATCGTGCCGACCGCGATCACCTTCTTGTCGGCGAGCACGGCGATCCGGTCGCAGATCGCATAGAGCGTGTCGAGAGCGTGGGTGATCAGGAAGACGGTGAGGCCGAGCGTCTTCTGCAGCGACTTGGTCAGATCGTCGAAGGCGGCGGCGCCGATCGGGTCGAGGCCGGCGGTCGGTTCGTCGAGGAAGAGAAGTTCGGGATCGAGCGCCAGCGCGCGGGCGAGGCCGGCGCGCTTACGCATGCCGCCCGACAGTTCGGCCGGATATTTCGGGCCGGCGTCGGCGGGCAGGCCGGTCATCACCACCTTATACGCCGCGATCTCCGCCATCAGCGCGGGCGGCAGTTCCTTGTAGAATTCGCGCAAGGGCACTTCGACATTCTCGGCGACGGTCAGCGTCGAGAACAGCGCGCCGCCCTGGAACAGCACGCCCCAGCGCTTGCGGATCTCGACCGCCTCGGTCTCCTCGCGGCCGATCGTCGGTTCGCCGAACACGGTGATCTCGCCCGCGACCGGGGTCTGCAGGCCGATGATCGAGCGCATCAGCACCGACTTGCCCGTGCCCGAGCCGCCGACTACGCCGAGGATCTCACCGCGGCGCACCTCCAGGTCGAGGCCGTCGTGGATGATCGAATCGCCGAAGGCGTTCTTCAGGCCGCGGACCTGGATGACGGGCGCATCGCCATGCGCGCGGGTACCGGCGCGGGCCATCAGTTCCACCCCACCCAGGTGAAGAACACCGCGAAGAAAGCATCCAGCACGATGACCAGGAAGATCGCCTGCACCACCGCCGAGGTGGTGCGCAGGCCGACCTGCTCCGCGTCCGATTCGACCAGCATGCCCTGGAAGCAGCCGGCGATGGCGATGATCGCGCCGAACACCGGTGCCTTGATCAGGCCGATGTAGAGGTCGGTGATCGGCACCACCTCGCGGATCCGCTGCATGAAGGTGACGGGCGGGATGTCGAGCCCGATCCAGCAGAGCAGCCCGCCGCCGATCATCGCGATCAGCGACGAATAGAAGCCGAGCAGCGGCATCAGCAGCACCGCGGCAATGGTGCGCGGCAGCACCAGCGCCTCCATCGGCGAGACGCCGATCGTGCGCATCGCGTCGATCTCCTCGGTCAGCTTCATCGTGCCGAGCTGCGCCGCGAAGGCGGAGCCGGATCGGCCGGCGACCATGATCGCGGTCATCAAGACGCCGAGCTCGCGCAGGGTGAGCCGGCCGACGAGGTTGATCGTGAACACCTCCGCGCCGAACTGGCGCAGCTGCACCGCGCCCTGCTGGGCGATGACGATGCCGATCAGGAAGCTCATCAGGCCGACGATCGCCAGCGCCTGCACGCCGACCACCTCGAACCGGTGGACGGTGGCGTTGAAGCGGAAGCGCGAGGGGTGGCGGATGACATTGCCC
>JAEWJQ010000233.1 GCA_023386515.1 Pseudomonadota bacterium
CGCCGACGATCAGCAGGATACGTGTCATCGAACCACTCGCGTCACGGTGCTGCGGCGCGTATCGAACGCGGCCGACAGAAGATCACGCACGCCGTCGAGCGCGAAGGCGAGGCCGACGAGCGACAGCGGCGCGATCAGCATCGCCCAATAGAAGGTGTCCGGCCGGGCGAACAGGCCGAGCAGCGTGGCATAGGCGAGCATCGTCGCCAGCACCCGCACCGCCAGCCGGTCGCGCCATGCCGCCCAGCCGAACAGCGACAGGCCGATCAGCGGCGCGGCAAGCCAGAGCGGAGCAAGATCGAGCGCGGTCAGCGCGACCAACGCCCGCACGAACAGACCGATGCCGAGCCGATCCGACCAGCCCGGCGACGCCGGATCAAGGGGGCGTACGACCTGGGCGACGGCATGGGCGTGGAGCACGAGCACGGCGGCCAGGATCGCGATCGCGACCAGCCATCCGGCGGTTTCCCGCCGCCGCCCTTCGACAAGGGCGCAGCCGGCCATGATCGCGAGGTACAATCCCGCCGTTTCGCGAATCAGGACGGCGGCGAGACCGAAGGCGACCGACGGCAGCCAGCGATCCGGACGCCACAGACCGAGCGACAGCGCGACGAACAGCCCCGCCCAGATTTCATGGAACGCCGCCAGATCCGGCTGGACGAAGACCATCAGCCCGCCTGCCAAGAGCGCCAGCGCGATCAGTCGCGGCGGGGTCCGGGCGAAGGCGCCCCGCAGCCGCAAGCCCCAGGTGGCGGCGACCGCTGCGCAAAGCAGATAGAGCAGCATCGGTGTGGCCAATGGGGGCAGGGCGGCCTGCACCCGCGCCAGTGTCGGCAGTCGGACGGTGACGAATGGCCGCAAGGGATAGCCGCCGCCGCGCTGCGCATCCGCGGCAGCAAGGTAATAGTCGCGCCCGGCACGCACATTGGCGACGATCGTCTCGTACAGCACGACATCCGCACGATCGTCGGCGCGATTGCCCGGTTGACCACTGGCGACGGGAGGCGCCGGGCTCGCATAGACGAGCAGCGTGGCCAGCAGCAGCAGCGCGAGCAGCGCCGCGCCGATCCGCCCGCCGCGCGGCTGAACATCCGCGAAGCGCGAGGGCCTCGCCAGCCAGATCGGGGTGAGGGCGCGCCGATGCATCGCTCAGCGTGCGATCAATGGACCAGCACCAGCGTCGCCGCGACGCTTGCCGCCGCAGTGACCAGCGCCACCGCGAGATAGCGCCAGCCGCCGCCGATCCGCACCACCTCGATCTCCTTGAGCGGTGGGGCAGGGGGCTCGCCGCCCGGGGCGGGATAGCGCGCCTCGATCCGCCGCAGCAGATCGGGCAGCCGCGCCAGCGTGCGCACGTCCTCGATCAGCCGGTCCGCGATCGCCGCTTCCGGCCCCAGCTCGGTGCGGATCCATTCGCGCACGAACGGGGCGGCCGATTCCCACAAATTGATGTCGGGGTCGAGCCCGGTCGCCACGCCTTCCACCATCACCATCGTCTTCTGGAGGAGCAGCAGGTGCGGCTGCGTCACCATGTCGAAATCGCGGGTGATGGAGAACAGGCCGTCGAGCATCATGCCGATCGACATGTCCTTGACCGGCAGGCCGCGCATCGGTTCGCCGACGGCGCGCAGCGCAGTCGCGAATTCGGCGACATTATGGTGGCTGGGCACGTAGCCCGCTTCGAAATGGATCTCCGCGACACGGCGGTAATTGCCGGTGATCAGCCCGTAGAGGATTTCTGCCAGCCAGACGCGGGCGCGCCGGTCGATCCGTCCCATGATGCCGAAATCGATCGCCGCGATCCGATTGCCGGGCAGGGCGAACAGATTGCCCTGATGCATGTCGGCGTGGAAGAATCCTTCCGCGATCGCCTGACGCAGGAAGGCCTGGACCAGAGTGTTGGCGAGCTTCGGCAGGTCATAGCCCGCGTCGATCAGCGCCTGGCGGTTCGACAGCTTGATCCCGTCGATCCATTCCATCGTCAGCACGCGCGTCGACGAACGCTGCCAGTCGATCGTCGGCACGACGAAATCGGGTTCGGCGGTCATCGCCTCGGCCAGCTCGCTCGCCGACGCGGCCTCGCGCTGGAAGTTGAGTTCGCGCAGCGTCCAGCGGCGAAAATACTCCACCGTCAGCCGCGGGCGCAGCCGCTTCGCCTCGCCACCCAGCCCCTCGAGCTGTGCCGCCGCCCATTGATACGTGTCGATCGCGCGCGTGAAATCCGCCTCGACGCCGGGGCGCAGCACCTTGACCGCGACCCGTCGGCCGTCGGTCGTGACCGCACGATGGACCTGGGCGATGGAGGCGGCGCCGACCGGCACCTCCTCGATATGACTGAACACCGCGCTAGGCGGCCGGCCAAGGCCGGTTTCCATGGCCGCGCAGATCGTTTCGAACGGCACCGGCGGCAATTGATCCTGCAGCCGCAACAGATCGTGCGCCGCCGCTTCGCCGACTAGGTCGGGGCGGGTGGCCAGCGTCTGGCCGAGCTTGATCGCCGCCGGGCCGATCGCCTGGAAGGCATCGGCATAACGCGGCGTCGCCGGCACGCGTGCGCCGAACCGCGCGATCCGTGCCAGACGGCGAACCGGGGCGGGCGTATTGGGATCGCCCTCGATCCCCTTCAGCGCGCCATGACGCGCCAGGATGCGGCCCCATTTCAGGAGTCGCCAGACATGGACGGCAGGTGCGGTCACTGCGTGTCGGCGCCGCGCATCAGATCTTCCACCCCGAATGGATTGCGACCAGGCCGCCGAGCAGCGGTTCGACGCGCGTCGCGGTGAAGCCGGCGTCGCGGATCATCCCCTCGAACGTCGGCATGTCGGGGAAGCGGCGGATCGATTCGATCAGATAGCGATAGCTGTCCGCATCCTGCGCCAGCATCTGGCCGAGTTTCGGCACCAGCTTGTGCGAATAGCTGTCGTAGATTTCCTTGAATCCCGGCCATTGCGTGGTCGAGAATTCCAGGCAGAAGAACCGGCCGCCGCGGCGCAATACGCGGTGCGCCTCCTTCAGCGCCGCCGGAATGTCGGTGACGTTCCGGATGCCGAAGGCGATCGTATAGGCGTCGAAGAAGCGGTCGGGGAAGGTCAGCACTTCGGCATTCGCCTCCGTCCATACCAGCCCGTCGTAGCCGCGCTTCGCCGCCCGCTGCATGCCGACCTCCAGCATGGCAGGATTGATGTCGGCGACGGTCACCGTCGCGCCACGATCGGCGATGCGGAACGCGATGTCGCCGGTGCCGCCCGCCATGTCGAGGACCTGCTCGCCCGGCCGGGGATTGAGGCGGCGCACGAACCGGTCCTTCCAGAGACGGTGCATGCCGCCCGACATGGCGTCGTTCATCAGGTCGTAGCGGCTCGCCACGTTGGTGAACACGCCGCCGACGCGGGCGGTCTTTTCTTCCGGGGTGACGTCTTCGTAGCCGAAGGAGACGGTGTCGCTCATCCCCAACGCCCTAGCCGCGCCTTGTGGCGGGGGCAAACGCAACCTAGCTGATCGGCGTGCCAGAACTTCCCGAAGTCGAAACCACCGTCCGCGGCCTGACGCCCGTGCTGGCGGGACAGCGCCTGACCCATGTCGAGCCGCGACGTGCCGACCTGCGCAAGGCGATCCCCGTCGATCTGCGCCAGCGGATGACCGGCGCCGTTGTTACGGCACTCGGCCGGCGGGCCAAATACGGGCTGATCGACACCGATCGCGGCGACACGCTGATCTTCCATCTCGGCATGTCGGGACGCTGGCGAGTCGATCCGGCGGAACCGCTCGCGCACGACCATCTGGTCATCGAGACGGGAGAGGGGCGCAGCCTCGCGCTCAACGATCCGCGGCGATTCGGCTTTCTCGATCTGTGGCGCAGCGATGGCCTCGACGACTATCCGCCCTTCGCCGCGATGGGGCCGGAACCGCTCGGGCCCGCCTTCACCGGCGCCTATCTGGCGGAGGCGCTCGCCGGCCGGGCGGCGCCGATCAAGGCGATGCTGCTCGACCAGCGGATCGTCGCCGGGCTGGGCAACATCTATGTCTGCGAGGCGCTGCACCTCGCCCGAATCGCGCCGACGCGGCCCGCCGGTCAGATCAGCCAGGCGCGGCTGGACCGCCTTGCCGAAGCGGTCCGCGACGTGCTGCTCGCCGCGATCGAGGCCGGCGGCTCGACGCTGCGCGACTATGCCCGACCCGATGGCGAACTCGGGTATTTCTCGAAGCAGTTCCTCGTCTACGGCCGCGAGGCCGAGGCGTGTCACTGCGGAGGCGCCGTCAGGCGGCGGGTCGACTCCGGCAGATCGACCTTCTATTGCCCGAAATGCCAGCCGCGCTGAGCCGCCGCGGTTGACCTTGTCGCCCACACTCGTTATGGGCGCCACCTTCGAGAGGGCGTAGGGTGATCCCGGCGCCCCTTTTTCATCGACCGGAACATACTGAGGACCGACCCGAATGGCGAACACGCCGCAAGCCAAGAAGCGTATCCGTCGCAATGAGCGTCGCGCCGAAGTCAATGGTGCGCGCATCGGCCGCATCCGTACCTTCGTGAAGAAGGTCGAGGCTGCGCTGGCGTCGGGCGACAAGGCGGCGGCGACCACGGCACTCGCGGCGGTCCAGCCGGAGCTGGCGCGCGGCGTTGCCAAGGGCGTGCTCCACAAGAATACGGCCAGCCGCAAGTTCGCGCGGCTGACGAAGCGCCTTTCCGCGCTCGCCTGATCCACGTCGACAGCGTCGATGGCCAAGGCCCGCCGGGGGTTGCCCGGCGGGGTTTTTGGGGGGGCGGCCCTAGGGTTTATTTGCGTGCGG
>JAEWJQ010000309.1 GCA_023386515.1 Pseudomonadota bacterium
ATCTGGCGCATCACCGCGGCGGGGAGGAAATGATGATGACGATGCTGATCGCATTGGCTGCGGCGACCCAGGCGGTGGCGCCGCTGCCAACGATGACTAGGACGACGACCCCCGCCTCCTGGGTCGATCCCGCCACCGGCCACCGGATCGTCCGCATCGACGCGACGCCCGGCAATTACGCGCTCTACTTCAATTACAACCCTTTCACGCCGCAGGGCGATCTGATGATCTATCTGACGCCGGAGGGGATCCGCGTCGTCGATCTGAAAAGCTGGGCGACGCGATTGGTGCTGAAGGCGAAGGTCGACCGGCTGCTCTTCGCCGGGCCGCGCAGCCGCACCGCCTATTACACCACCAAAGACGCTGCCGTGGACGATGGCGGACCCTTCGCCGTGTGGCGGGTCGATCTGGACACTGGCACGACCCGCAAGATCGCCGACGTGCCGGGCGGCCGAATCGAGGCGATCAACGCCGACGAGACCCTGCTCGCGGGCGAGCGCGAGCTGGCGCCGCCGCCACCGGCGATCGCCGCCCAGGGCCGCCGCGACCCAAAGACGGGCGCACCCAATTACACCGGCGTCGGACCGGACGGCAAACCCCTGTCCTTCGGCGCGGCCAAGGCGCAATGGATGGCCGCGCGGCTCGCTGCGAAGGTGCCGATGGAGATGTATAGCGTGGCGATCGAGGACGGGCGCCGACGGACGATCCATCGCGCCACCGACTGGCTCAACCATGTCCAATTCTCGCCGACCGATCCCACGCTGCTGATGTTCTGCCACGAGGGGCCGTGGGACCAGGTCGACCGGATTTGGACGATCCGCACCGACGGCCGCGAGCTGAACAAGGTTCATCAGCGGACCATGGCGGGAGAGATTGCCGGCCATGAATTCTGGAGCCCCGACGGTCGTACGATCTGGTACGATCTGCAGACGCCGGCGAAGCAGGTCGGCTGGCTCGCCAGCTACGACGTTCGCAGCCGCGCGCGGAGTCGCTATCTGCTGGCGGCCGACCAGGCCTCGTTCCATTTCACGCAATCGCGCGACGGACGCGTCTTCGCCGGCGACGGCAGCGCGGCGGGGAAATACATTAGCCTGTTCACCCCGCGCAGCGTCGCGACGCCGCAGCCCGGTCTGATCACGCCCGGGACGCTCGACACCGAACGGCTCGCGAGCCTCGCCACCCACGATTATACGCTCGAACCCAACGAGCATTTCACCCCGGACGGCAAATGGATCGTCTATCGCACCAATATGGAGGGCGCGCCCGCCATCTATGCGGTGGCTACCGAGCGGTGAGGGGTTGGCTGGCGCTCACCGTTTTCCTGGCGACGCCCGCCTGGGCCCAAACTGTACCCCAGACCGAAGTCCAGATGCTGTCCGGACACGGCTCGCGGGATGCCATGCCCTGGCGATTCCGGATCGACAGCGGCCGCGGTGCGGGCCGCGACACGGTCATCGCGGTGCCGTCAAACTGGCAGCAACAGGGCTTCGGCGCCTATCAATATGGTTACGACAAGGGGCCGCGCGTGGCCGGCCGCGCCACCTATCGCCGCAGCTTCGTCGTGCCCAAGCAGTGGGCGGGGCGTAGCGTTGACATCGTCTTCGACGGGGTGATGACGGATGCCCAGGTCACGGTGAACGGCGTCGCGGCAGGGCCGGTGCATCAGGGCGGCTTCAACCGGTTCCGGTACGACATCACGCAGCTGGTCAAGGTCGGCGGCAGCAACGACCTCGTCGTCGAGGTGGCGGGGGGCGCCCCCCCCCGCCGCGCTCGACACCGACATCGCCGAACGACACGGCGATTATTGGGTGTTCGGCGGTATCTACCGGCCTGTGTGGCTGGAATCGGTCCCGGCCCAGGCGATCGATCATGTGGCGATCGACGCGCAGGCCAGCGGTGCGTGGAGCGCTGACGTCACCCTGCGGGCACCGCGCACCGTGACGCGGGTGGCGGGGCAAATCATCGATCGCGACGGCCGACCCGTGGGATCGCCGGTGACCACCGCCGTGCCGGGCGGCGGGGCAGGGCAGGTGCGCCTGAGCGGGGTGCTCGCCGCGCCACTACTGTGGTCGGCGGAGACGCCGAATCTCTACCGCCTGCAGGTGACGCTGTTCGCCGGGGAAACGCCAGTCCACGCGACGGAACAGCGGTTCGGATTCCGCACCTTCGTGGTGCGCGCTGACGGGCTCTACCTCAACGGGCAGCGGATCATGCTGAAGGGTGTCAACCGGCACAGCTTCCGCCCCGAAACCGGCAGGGTGATCGGCCGGGATGAGGCCTATGCCGACGTCCGGCTTATCCGATCGCTCAACATGAACGCGGTGCGCATGTCGCATTACGCGCCGGAAAAGGAGTTTCTGGAGGCCGCGGACGAACTCGGCCTCTATGTGCTCGACGAATTGTCCGGCTGGCAGCACGCCCATGACACGGAGGTCGGGCGGAAACTGGTCCGCGAGCTGATCGAGCGCGACGTCAACCACCCCAGCATCCTGTTCTGGGCCAACGGCAACGAAGGCGGCTGGAACCGCGCGCTTGATCCCGATTTCGCGCTCTACGATCCGCAGCATCGCACCGTGCTCCACCCCTGGGAGGCGTTCGGCGGCATCGATACTAAACACTATCCGCGCTATCCCGATCTGCTGAAGCGGCTTGCCGGACCGATCCCGGTGATGCCGACCGAATTCCTCCACGGCCTGTTCGATGGTGGCGGCGGCGCCGGTCTCGACGATTATTGGCGGGCCATGTCCGCCTCGCCGCGCGGAGCGGGCGGCTTCCTGTGGAATCTGGCCGACGAAGGGGTCACGCGGACCGATCGGGGTGGGCGGGTCGACACCTATGCGACCTACGCGCCCGACGGGATCGTCGGACCGCACGACGAGTGGGAGCCGAGTGCCTATACGGTCCGCGACATCTGGTCGCCGGTCCAGATCGCGCCGCCGGTTCGGGTCACGCCGGGCGCGCCGACCGCACTGACGGTACGCAACCTCTACGACTTCACCACGCTGGACGCGGTACGGTTCCGCTGGGAATGGATCGCCTTCGCCGCGCCCGATGCGGCGTCTACGGCACCGCGCGTGCTGGCGTCCGGCACAATGGCCGGGCCACCCGTCGCACCGCATGGCGAGGCGGCGATGACGCTGCCGGCTCCCGTGGGAGCGGGCAAGGCGGACGCCCTGCGCCTCACCGCGATGAAGAGCGACCAGACTTTGCTCAGCTGGGTGTGGCCGACCAGCGCGCCACGGGCCGTCAGGACGCAAGCTCGCCTCGGAACTCCGACCGTCGACAATGCCGGCGCGACGATCGTATTGCGTGCCGGGCCGGTTGCCGCCCGCTTCGATCGCGCCAGCGGAATGTTGCGCAGCCTCGCGCATGGCGCTCGATCGGTGGATCTGGGTGAGGGGCCGCAATTGGTCCTCGCCCGGCCGGAAGATGATGCGGCGGACGCATGGTCCGAGCTGTCCGATACGGGAAGCGGTATCTATCGGTTGCCGCATGCCATGCTCGCCGATCGGGCGGAAATCGATCTGGGGCGGAACGAGACGGATGGCTGGGGCGCGTTCCGGCTCGAGGTGTCGGGGGACGACCGGACCTGGCGGACCGTCTATGATGGCGCGCGGGTCGCCCGCGACGGGCAAGACTATAGCTTTCCCGCGCAGCCGGTGGTGGCCGTGCGGATCAGCCAGTTATCGGGTGTGCGGAGCAAGCCGCGGGTGCGATCCGTTCGCATTGCCGGCAATCCCGATCGCTATCGTCCCCCCGATGGGAAAAGCCCTTCGGTCGAGACGGGGTCGGGTACCGATCCGGCGACCAGGCGTCGGATCGCCTGGCTTGCCGCCAGCCAGGCCGGCGGGATCGATGCCGTGCGCTGGATATTGCACGACGACGGCACGCTGACCCTGGACTATGATTATGCGTTGACCGGGTCGGTGCTCTATCACGGGATCGGTATGGAGATGCCGCAGATCGGGCCTGCCCGCGCACTCATGCGTGGGCCGCAACCCGTCTGGCAGAACCGGCTGCGTGGTCCGTTGCTCGGCGTCTACGAAGTCGCGTTGCCGGGCCGTGCCGGCTATTTGGCGGATCCGCGATGGGTGCGGCTGCAGACGGCGGCGGGCGCCCTGACGATCGTCAGCGACGGTCCATCCTTCTTGCAACTCGGCGCCCGCCTCGCCGATTTTCCGACCACCAGCGTCGCCTTCCCCGCCACGAACCTCGGCTTCCTCCATGCGATCCCCGCCATGGGCGCCAAGATGCAGGCGGCGCCGCTGACCGGGCCGGCTGGTCAACCAGCCATGGCCGCCGGTCATTATCGAGGACGATTGTCGTTCACCATCGCCGGGCAGTGATGCTGAGGCACGATGGATGGTCAGCGCCATATCATTATGGCGTACAAGGCGCGGCTAAGTGGCAAAGTGAGCCGTGATTGCCGGAGTGAGGGATTTTTCGCAGTAGCGGCCTGCCCTGCCGCAGAAAACCGTCCGAGCGCTGCGGAACTTGAGATCGCGCCCTCTGGCACTGCTTGCGATCGCGTGTGACGATGGTGACCCCTACGGGACTCGAACCCGTGTTTCAGCCGTGAAAGGGCCGCGTCCTAACCACTAGACGAAGGGGCCATGCGATGGCGTTGGGTGCGCCTAGAGAAGGTCGCGGGCAGGGTCAAGCCCTTGTTGGTCACGACGCCCAGGCGGCGTCGTCGAGATGCAGT
>JAEWJQ010000413.1 GCA_023386515.1 Pseudomonadota bacterium
CGCCGACCCGCCGGCCGATCTGATTGCCTGTCCGGGGCAGCTCTCGCTGCCCCGGTCCGAAATCAGAAGTCCATGCCGCCCATGCCGCCGCCGGGCATCGCCGGCATCGCGGGCTTGTCGTCCGGCAGCTCGGCCACGGTGGCTTCCGTGGTGATGAGCAAGCCGGCGACCGAGGCCGCGTTCTGCAGCGCGGTGCGGACGACCTTGGTCGGGTCGATCACGCCGGCCGAGACGAGGTTCTCATACTGGTCGGTCGCGGCGTTGAAGCCGAACGACGTGTCCGACTGGTCGAGCAGCTTGCCCGACACGACGGCGCCGTCATGACCGGCGTTCTGCGCGATCTGGCGGACCAGCGAGGTCAGCGACTTGCGGACGATGTCGATACCGCGGGTCTGGTCGTCGTTGGCCCCGGTCAGGCCCTCGAGCGCCTTCGTGCCGTACAGCAGCGCGGTGCCGCCGCCCGGAACGATGCCCTCTTCGACCGCGGCGCGGGTCGCGTGCAGCGCGTCGTCGACGCGGTCCTTGCGCTCCTTCACCTCGACCTCGGTCGCACCACCAACCTTGATCACCGCGACACCGCCGGCGAGCTTGGCGAGACGCTCCTGGAGCTTCTCGCGGTCATAGTCGCTGGTGGTGTTCTCGATCTGCGCACGGATCGCCTCGGTGCGGCCCTTGATCGCGTCGGCGTTACCCGCACCATCGACGATGGTGGTGTTGTCCTTGTCGATCGTGACGCGCTTGGCGGTGCCGAGCATGCCGACGGTGACGCTCTCGAGCTTGATGCCGAGGTCCTCGCTGATCAGCTCACCGGCGGTGAGGATCGCGATGTCTTCCAGCATCGCCTTGCGGCGATCGCCGAAGCCCGGCGCCTTGACGGCCGCGACCTTCAGGCCGCCGCGCAGCTTGTTCACGACGAGCGTGGCCAGCGCCTCGCCCTCGATGTCCTCGGCGATGATCAGCAGCGGACGGCCCGACTGGACGACGGCTTCCAGGATCGGGAGCATCGCCTGCAGGTTCGACAGCTTCTTCTCGTGGATCAGGATGTACGGGTCGTTCAGTTCGACCGTCATCTTCTCCGGGTTGGTGATGAAGTACGGCGACAGATAGCCGCGGTCGAACTGCATGCCCTCGACGACGTCCAGCTCGAACTCGAGACCCTTGGCCTCCTCGACGGTGATGACGCCTTCCTTGCCAACCTTCTCCATCGCTTCCGCGATCTTCTCGCCGACCTCACGGTCGCCGTTGGCGGAGATGATGCCGACCTGGGCGCCTTCCGACGAGCCCGAGACGGGCTTGGAACGGCCCTTCACGTCCTCGACCACCTTGGCGACGGCGATGTCAATGCCGCGCTTCAGGTCCATCGGGTTCATGCCGGCGGCCACCGACTTCATGCCCTCGCGGACGATCGCCTGGGCGAGCACGGTGGCGGTGGTGGTGCCGTCGCCGGCGACGTCGTTGGTCTTCGAGGCCACTTCGCGCACCATCTGCGCGCCCATGTTCTCGAACTTGTCCTTCAGCTCGATCTCCTTGGCGACCGACACACCGTCCTTGGTGATGCGGGGCGCGCCGAAGCTCTTGTCGATCACGACGTTGCGGCCCTTCGGCCCCAGCGTGACCTTCACCGCGTCGGCGAGGATGTCGACGCCGCGCAGGATGCGCTCGCGTGCGTCACGCGAAAACTTAACGTCCTTGGCTGCCATGTGACTGCCCTTTCAAAAATGTGGAAAGTCTCAAAAGTCTCACTCCCGCACGGCGCGCGCGGGGGCGTGTGCGGAGGGTGGAAGTCAGCCGACGATCCCGAGGATGTCGGATTCCTTCATGATCAGCAGGTCTTCGCCGTCGACCTTGACCTCGGTGCCCGACCACTTGCCGAACAGGATGCGATCGCCCGCCTTGACGTCGAGAGGCGTGACCTTGCCGTCCTCGGCCTTGATGCCGGTACCGGCGGCGACGACCTCGCCCTCCTGCGGCTTTTCCTTGGCGGTATCGGGGATGATGATCCCACCGGCGGTCTTCTCCTCGGCCTCGACACGGCGGACGAGGACGCGATCGTGCAACGGACGGAAGTTCATTGCGAAGTCCCTCTTCGGTTCTAGAGTGTTACAGATTTCTGGCACTCCCGCGGGGAGAGTGCCAACGCGGCGGATATGTGCCGCGAGGCCGGAACCGTCAAGAGAGTCGCGGCCGGGTTTTTTCGCCACGCCACGGCCGGGCGCCGGTCAAGGTCGTCCCGCCGCATGATGCGCCGCAGCAAACATATGTCACGCCCGGTGCATGGAGCGTTCGGACGGGCCGCCTATCTGACGGTTTCCTTTCCAATGATCCGGGAACGACCGATGCACCGCGACGACAAAAAGCGTTATCAGCCGAACTGGACGTCGGCCCTGGTCCTCGCCTTCGGCCTCATTGCGCTCGCCTTCCTGGTGGCGATCGACCGGCCGGGCTGGTGGCAGATCAAGCCCGCCACCGGCACCGCCGCGGCCATGTCCTATGCGGCGGAGAAGCCGGGCAAGGGGTGAGCTCCTTCCCACCCGCGAGGCAGCACCGTTCTGTATTGCGCCGATAATACGGGCGATTGCCTCCGGCCCGGCTCTGCTCTAGCTCTGTTCGCCACGAGAGCGAGGAGCAAGGTGTGAAGCTGGTTCGGGGTGCCTGGAAGCTGCTGGTGGCGATCAAGGACGGGTTGGTCCTGGTCGCGATGCTGCTGTTCTTCGGCCTGGTGTTCGCGGCGCTCAATGCCCGGCCGGGGTCGAAGCCGATCCGCGCCGGCGCGCTGGTGCTCGACCTCGACGGGCCGATCGTCGAACAGCCCGAGACGCCGAGCGTCACCGCCCTGCTGTCGGGCGGCGGCGAGAACGTGCCGCACCAATATCGTCTGCGCGACGTGGTGCGCAGCATCGACGCGGCGCGCGACGACGATCGCGTCAAGGCGCTGGTGCTCGACCTCGACCGGTTCGGCGGCGGCTATCCCGCCGCGCTCAACGAGGTGGCGGATGCGATCCGCCGCTTCCGCAGCGGCGGCAAGCCCGTCCTTGCTTATGCCACCGCCTATACCGATGCGGGCTATCGGCTGGCAGCCAATGCCAGCGAAGTCTGGGTCAATCCGCTCGGCGGCACGATCTTCACCGGGCCCGGCGGCAACGCGCTCTACTACAAGGGGCTGATCGACAAGCTTGGCGTCAACGTCCACGTCTACCGCGTCGGCAAGTTCAAGAGCTTCGTCGAACCCTATACCCGTACCGACCAGAGCCCCGAGGCCAAGGCGGCGAGCCAGGCGCTGTACGGATCTTTGTTCGGCCAGTGGCAGGAGGCGATCGCCAAGGCACGGCCGAAGGCGAACATCCGCGCCTTCCTGAGCCAGCCCGACCAGCTGATCGTCGCGGCCGGCGGCGACATCGCCAAGGCGAACCTGAACGCCGGCATCGTCGACAAGCTGGGCGACCGCGTCGCCTTCGGCCAGCGCATCGCGCAGATCGCCGGCGTCGAAGCCAAGCGGCCGCTCGGCGCGTTCAACACGATCCGCTACGATGCCTGGGTCGACGCGCATCCGCTGGCGAAGACCGGCGACGCGATCGGCGTCGTCACCATCGCCGGCGACATCGTCGATGGCGAGGGCGGCCCGGGCAGCGCCCATGGCGACACCATCGCCAAAGCGATCCTCAACGGCCTCGCCAAGAAGGATCTGAAGGCACTGGTGGTGCGCGTCGATTCGCCGGGCGGATCGGTGCTCGCCTCCGAGCGGATCCGGCTCGCGATCCTCGAGGCGAAGAAGAAGGGGCTGCCGGTCGTCGTGTCGATGGGCGGGCTGGCCGCCTCGGGCGGCTATTGGGTATCGACGCCGGGCGACGTGATCTTCGCCGAACCGTCGACGATCACCGGCTCGATCGGCATCTTCGGAATCATCCCCAGCTTCGAGGCGAGCCTTGCCAAGATCGGCATCACCACCGACGGGGTGAAGACCACCGCCCTATCCGGCCAGCCGGACGTGACCGGTGGCTTCAACCCGGTGCTCGACACGATCCTGCAATCGGGCATCGAGAACGGCTATCGCAACTTCCTCGCCCGCGTCGCCCAGTCGCGCCACATGACGCCCGAGCGCGTCGACACGATCGCGCAGGGCCGGGTGTGGGACGGCGGCACGGCGCGCCAGATCAATCTGGTCGACCGGTTCGGCACGCTGAACGACGCGGTGGCGGAGGCAGCGCGTCGCGCCAAGCTCGACCCGACCAAGGTCCATGCCGAATATCTGGAGAAGCAGCCGGGCTTCGCCGCAACGCTCGCCGCCTCGCTCAACACCGGCGACGACGAGGACAGCCAGGCCGGCGGCGACGTCTTCGCGCGCGTCGCCAGCGAACGCCGCGCCACCTTCGCCCGTGCGCTCGGCCCGTCCGACGTGGCGATGCGCGGCCTGCTGCCCAGCCAGCGCCGGCTCAACC
>JAEWJQ010000018.1 GCA_023386515.1 Pseudomonadota bacterium
CGAGGCCGATCGCCATCGCCGGCAGAAAGCCGCGCACGACGTTGCGAACGAAGGCGATCGCCCGGCGTTCGCCAGCGAAAAGCCCGACCGCGACGCCCCAGAAGCGACGCCAGTAAAGGACGATCACCGCCAGGATGGCGCCGAGTTGGATGACGATGTCGAAGGTCGCCGTGCCCTTGTCCTGCACGCCGAGCAGCGTCCCGGCGAGGATCAGATGGCCGGTCGAGGAGACGGGCAGGAATTCGGTCACCCCCTCGACGATGCCGAGGAGGATGGCGGTCAGGAGATCCATGCTCGATCCTTTAGACGTGGAGCTTGGTGGCGGCGCGACGGCCGAAGCGGCCGAGACGGCGGAAGCGCACCAGCCATTCGGGGGCGACGGAGGCGAGCGGCGTCGGGGTCACGCCCAGCGCGGCGAGGCCGTCGGCTCCTGGCGCGACGACATTGTCGCGCTGAAGCATCTGCCACTGGTCGACGGTGATCGGCGCCAGCGGCAGCCGGGCGAGCAGTGCCCCGGCGGCATCGGGCAATTCGACGATCGATGGTGACCGGCCGAGCGTCGCGGTGAGCCAGCGAATGATCTCGCCCATGGTCATCACGTCGGGGCCGCCGAGTTCAAAGGTGCTGCCGGCATGGTTCGCCGCCAGTGCGGCGGCAAAGGCGTCGCCGACATCCGCCGCGAACACCGGCTGGAACTTGACCGGCGCGCGCAGCACCGGGACCACCGGGAACTTCTCGACCATTCCGGCGAAGCGATTGAGGAACTGGTCCTCGCGACCGAAGACGATCGAAGGACGCATGATCACCGCCGCCGGGAAGGCGGCACGTACCGCCTCCTCGCCGCGCCCCTTGCTGCTGCCGTAGGCGGAGGATGCGGCGGGATCGGCGCCGATCGCCGACATATGCACCATCGCCTCGGCCCCGGCGCCGGCCGCCGCCTCGGCGACGTTGCGCGCGCCCACGACATGGACCGCATCGAACTTGCCCTCGAGCACGCCGACGAGGTTGACGACCATGTCGGAGCCGACGACCGCCCGGTGCACCGTGTCGGACCGGGTCACGTCGGCGGCGACGAACTGCATCTGGCCGAGGCCGCCGAGCGGCTTGAGGAACCAGGCGTGGCGGGGATCGCGCTCTGCGACACGGACGCGCGCGCCGGTGCGCAGCAGCGCCTGCACCACGTAACGGCCGACGAAGCCGCCGCCGCCGAACACCGTAACCAGTTTGTCCCTCATGATCGGCCCTTCTCGCACTTGGCTAAATCGCCGTGCCGCCCTTGCCGTGCGAAAGGCGTGTTGACAAGGCACATGACCCACCCCTAAAGGCCGCCGCCTACCCCGTGCCCAGATGGCGGAATTGGTAGACGCACCAGCTTCAGGTGCTGGCGATCGCAAGGTCGTGGAGGTTCGAGTCCTCTTCTGGGCACCATTTTCCATCCAACGTGATCAAGCCGGTCGTTTATAGGCTTGACGCCCCCAAAGGCGGGCGTACGGCTGCTCCTTAGTCAAAGGAGCAAGCTATGACTGACGAAACTTCTGGTCTGAACGCTGTTGAGTTAGCAACCGAGTTGACGATTGCTTGGCTCGGCAATCCCAACACTCGCACCAGCGCCGACGAGGTGCCGGCGTTCCTCGGAAAGATGCATGACACCGTCCGCGGTCTGCTTGGCGCGGTCGATACCGCTACGGAAACCCCGGCACAGACCGAGTATACCCCGGCAGTATCGGTCCGGAAATCCTTGGCGTCCAAGGATTACATCATCTCGATGATCGACGGTAAGCCGTACAAGACCTTGCGTCGCCATCTCGCTACGCATGGCCTCAGCCCCGATGAATATCGCGAGCGCTATGGCCTGAAGTCGGATTATCCGATGGTGTCGGAGAATTACTCCGAGAGCCGCCGCGCCATGGCGAAGAAGATCGGCCTGGGCCGCAAGCCCGGCGAACGCCCGAGCGAAAACGCCGCCCGCCGCGGTCGCAAGACCGCCGACGCCGAGGCGTAATACGGAAGGGGCCGGCGGGCCCCTTCCCGTCCGTGCCATGTCACCGTGCCGCCTCAGCGAAAGCTGGGGCGTTTCGTTACGTCGCGAGTTGACGGCAAGGGATCGTGCTGTGTCGACCGCCGCGCGCGGCCGGACAGTTTGAACCGGCACGCACACCGGGCGCACCCTTGTTTATTGCCCGAATACGCCCTTGCGATACAGCAGGGTGATGGCGACGCGGCGGTTCCGCGCGTCATAGGGATCGTTGGGAATGATCGGCTCGCGATCGGCGACGCCCTCGATCCGCTCGAATCGCTGTTCGGGGATCCCCCCTAAGGCTAGGCGGCGGCGCGTCGCCTCGGCCCGCCCGGACGACAGCATCCAGTTGTTCATCGCGCGCGGATCGCCATAGGGCACGCTGTCGGTGTGGCCGCGGATCATGATCGTATTGGGCGTGCCGGCGATCGTCTTGGCGATCATCCCGATCAGATCGGATGCCTTGCCGTCGAGCATCGTCGTGCCGAGCGCGAACATGGAATAATCGGCGTCGTCGACCAGGTCGATGCGCAAACCGTCCTGCGTCGGCACGAAGCGGATATGGCTCGCGAGCTTGGCGAGGCTCGCCGAACTCTTGATCGCCGATTCGATCTGGCGCTTGATCGCCTCGAACGCCTTCTGGTCCTCGGCGCGGGCATTGGGATTGCGCAGCGACCCCTTTTCGCCGGTGCCGCTGCGCTCACCGCCCGCATTGGACACGGGAATGCCGATCGACGCGATCGGCGCCGCGGCCGCCTACAGCTTCGTGACCTTGGTTCGGGAATAGCCGACGCGGCGGCGTGGGACGCGCGCGTCTCTGCTACGATAAAGGGAGAACCGCCGTGTCGGTGGCGGTCGGGGGACGGCGATGCTCTATAC